>CAYYEH010000021.1:33712-38547 GCA_964470815.1 uncultured Rikenella sp. | reverse complement strand
ATCGTCTGAAAACATTTGAACGGTCAGTTTCTGCCAGTAGCGGGCAATTTCAGGATAACCAGGTTCAGTACAACCAGAACTGCCAGGCCCGCAGCTCCGGTGACACCGGTGAGAAGGTCGTTGCCGCCCTTCAGCAATAAAACAGCAATGCCTGACAGGGCGTTGAAACTACCGTGAAGAACAGCAGCTGCAATGGTTGATCCGCTTCTCAGCGCCACAAGAGTAAAGAACGGGGAGATGAGGATACAGAAGATGATCATCATAGCCACCCCGGCCATCGGATGATCGGGATAGTTATGGCCCATCATGATTACTGGGGCATGCCAGATTCCCCACACCAGTCCTGTGATCCATGAAGCTTTCCAGAATCCCAGGGATGAAAGTTCCTGCAGCATCAGGCCCCGCCAGCCCAGCTCCTCGCCAAAACCGGCCAGTGCATTGATGGTGATTCCGGCAATGAGCCCCTGTACTATCATGAGGAAGAACGGATGAACGGGCATCGGTGTATTTCTCATCTGCTCAAGCTGCTCCGGTGTCAGGATATTGCTGAACCTGTCAAACATCCCTTCCATCCCAGGTGAGAATTCCACACCTGGAACAAGCAGCCCGGCTCCGAATGTGGCGAGCGCAATTGCCAGCGGTGACAACCAGGCAATCAACCACCAGCGGTTCCACCTGAAGTTAAGGGGGTATACACTTCCAAGACGGCTTTTGAGAAAGAGTTTCTCAACCAGAATGACACTTACCATAGGGGTGAGCATAAACCCAAGGGCCATTATCATGAACCCTGTTGACATGGGGGATAAATTTCCTCCTGCCAGGGAATAGCCAATCACAAGTGACCAGCTAATTCCGAAAGTGAATATCAGGTAGAGACTTAGTTTAAATGATACTTTCATGTGGATCTTTGCCTTTTTGATGAGGGCCTGAAGGTATTGCGGCAATAAGGCCCGTGGCCGGGCCTCACTGATTTTCAAATGCATCTCAATGACCGGTATTACCGGACTTAACGGATTCAATATTCCCCACAGGCAGCCAGTCGTCCATGTTGCCATAACCGCTTTTATCGATTCCGAACGGGACAGTTTCCCTTACATCAGACACCTCAATCAGCACGATATATCTTTTCCCTCCCCATCGTGCAAGCTGAGCCTCTGTGAGTGACAGCATTTCCTGGCGGCTTCTTAGAAAATCCCGGGATTGTGATTCTGTCATTTTCTCCGAGTTTATCACATTCCTTACTATACCTTCTGCCCTGACATATGATTCTGCGTTGTTGTTGATGAAGTAAAGCCTGTCACCATTATTGACTCTGCCATAAGGCAATTTCCTGCCGGCGGCCCCCCTTACAATCATCCTTTTCTTTCCGCTCAGGAGCAGTGAGAGCTCGCCTGCCCTGAAGTCAGTATAAACAACATGGTCCATAAGCAGTTCTATTTCCCCTCGCCTGACTCGAGTTCTTCGAGGGTTGTGAGCCTGGCTTTCCTGTCTTTCTTCCGGGTCACAGGCCGGGAGTCATTCCATGAAGAATCAGAATCACTGACTTCCGGATCATTGTTATCGTCATCACCCGGGACAAACAGGTCAGAAATCACCCCCATTGTCTCCTCCATTGCATGCCCGATACCATCAATCAGTTCATCAACCTCCTTCCCTACATTCCTTTCCTCGGTCATGGCCTTGTTTATAATTTTCTCATTCTTCCTGCGCTCGGCCCGGGTAAGTGACTTGTCGTCAATAATGACCTCCGTCAGCGTGCCGTCCTTCTTGTATCTCAGCTCCACGAGCTTCTCTTTCCCGTCAACGGGATCGCTGATCAGAGTGCGGTAATATCTTTCATATTGACCCCCTTCAGATTCCTGAGGAGAACCCCCCGTTTCTTCTGAAGATGCCTGCAATTCATGCAAAGAATCTGATTGAGCATCCCCTGGATTTTCTCCGGCATTAATTTTACCTGCAAACGCCAGGATAATCACAAGCAGTACTATCAGGACGGGAAGCGTAGAAGAAAAAACTGCATTACGCTGGTTGTTGGAATTCTTTTTCATAACTGATTGTTTTATTAATATTTAACGATTCACTTTCATCTGATGGGATTGCCTGAATGATATGCAGTGATCACTCCGGAGCCTCTTTTTTACCTGACGAAAGTAGTCTCACATCGCACCGGACACAAAAAAAAGTCGGTGAATGGCCATTTTTACCGGTTAAAAGGCGTCAAGGCCGGGAAAGTCGGCAAAGAAAAGAAGGAATGGCGGGCTACCTTCCGGTATATTCCCGGGCAATCTGATCCACATTATCCGCAGCCCTCCTGAACAGGTCGGTCAACTGGTCCGTGGGGAATTTCATGTCATTCTCAAACCACTTGTTCAAGACCATGAACACCCCTCCTGCGAGATAATAAACCAGGAACTGCTGCTTGTCGTCAAGCTCCCTGAGATTCTGAGCCTTCATATGGAACCGTGTAAAAAGATGCGACAGCTTCTCCATGACCTGGTAGTCGAGGCCGGCCTTCTTCAGAGCCCGGAATATCACCTCGTTGCGCTGCCAGAGAAAAATAAGCTGCTTAACTTCGAAATCCCAGTCCGGGTCCTTCTTGGTCTCAAGATTCCTGAAAACCTTTTCAAGGTACTCATCAATGATCTCATTGAGCCTCGATACAAGGATATCATCCATGCTGTCATAGTTCCGGTAAAAGGTCTGACGTGCAATGTCAGCCTTTTCGGTGAGTTCAGTAACTGTTATTCCAGAATATTCTTTATTTTCAAGTAGTTCCAGCAGTGTTTCAAGGAGCCATGCCCTTGTTCGTTTCGATCGTCTATCCTGTTTCATCAGCAGCAGCCAAGGCTTTTATATTCTACAGCATAAAGATATTGAGTATTGCCGGAAAAAATGACAATTATTGAAATTTTAATTTACATTTGTCTTATATGATACACTTGTCACTTATTGCCTTTTGTGTATCTGTTATCATGGTGCAGAGGGTTGCAAGGATCGGAACAGATGTATCAGCATCAGACATAATCAGTTAAGTATTTACACATTGGAAACAAAAAGAATATAACATGAAAGAAATGACAAAACCAATTGAGACCGGAAGTATCTGGTCAGATCCCGAACCGGATATCCCGCAATCGGCCATCAGTGAGACAATTGAGACCGAAATACTCATCTGCGGTGCAGGCAATGCAGGCCTGATGGCTGCGATATCTGCGGCAAAGCTGGGAGTAAAGACCCTTGTGATTGAGAAGAACCGGAGGATCGGGTTTATCAAGCCTTACATGGGAGCTGTTGACACGAAAGCCCAGAAGGCTGTGGGTGAAAAAGCCATGATCGATAAGGAGGAGATAATCCGGGAGTTGGTGAACTATGGGATCAGATGCACTGAAAACAATCCTGTATACGGGCCTGCTTACAGGCCTTCGAAGTATGCGGGGTCAAACAAGGTGGACGAGAAGCTTATCCGGCTCTGGGTTGAGGAGAGCGGGGCAGCCTTTGACTTCCTGGCAGATGAGCTGGGGGAATATGGCATAAAGCATGTAGCTGAATACGATATAGCTGACGGACACCACGGGGGATTCAGGGCTTATCCCACCCACACAAAACTGCTTGTTCCGCCACTCAAGGGAGGGCCGTTTGCAATTATTCATGCAGGCATTTATGTTCTGGAGAGGTTTTTCGAAAAGAAAACCAGGAGCCTGGGGGCAAAGATCATGTTCAACACAGCGATGGTCAGGCTTGTGAAGGAGGGGAACAGGGTTGCCGGTGTTATTGCCGGTAAGAAGGATGGCAGTTTTATCCGGATCAATGCCGCCAAAGGAGTGTTGTTGTGCACCGGCGGGTATGCAGCCAGGGAGGAGATGGTTGCGAAGGTCAACCCTGAAGCAACAGCCATATCATGTCTCAGGTTCGTGCAGCCCGGCAATTTCGGTGACGGCATCAGGGCTGGATTATGGGCCGGCGCAGCAAAGGATGAGTACCCGTCGGCTATGGTGTTCGACCGGGGGATAACAAAACCCGGTAAGAAATCGGATCTTCCCATCAGGCCGGGAGGCTCCTTTGATTCATTCTTCTTTGGCAGTCAGCCGTTCATGAAGGTGAATATGGACGGGAAACGGTACTGCAATGAGTCGGTTCCTTATGATGTCATCCTGAATCCGTTGCAGAATGAGAAAAACGGCGTGGCCTGCATGATCTGGGACTCCAATTACTGGGAACATGTAAAGAGTTTCAGCACCATAGGCTGCTCGAGGATGGTGCCGAGCAACAGCAGGCCAAGGACCTATGAGGGTATGGGCAGGTTCATGAATTCAGGCATGCTGATGATGATGAGGATGAAGGGTTATATCAAAAAAGCGCGTACTGTTGAAGGACTTGCAAGGAAGCTCAGGTTACCCGCAGAAGAGTTCAGGGCAACCGTTGAACGTTACAATCAGATGGCCCGGGCCGGGGAAGATAAGGATTTCGGCAAGCCGGCGAAGGACATGCTTGCGTTGGACAGGCCTCCCTATTATGGTGTCACCTATGGCGGATGGCTTCTGACGACCATGGATGGATTGCGGATCAATGAAAACATCCAGGTGGTTGACCGGAACGGGAATGCCATTGAAGGGCTCTATGCAGCCGGGGATGTTGCCGGAGGCTTTTTCGCCAACAACTTCTATCCCGAACTGGTTGTAGGAGTGGCTGTAGGAAAATCAATGACCTTTGCCAGGCATGCGGTGCTGCACATGACAGGTTCGGCAGGATAAGTCAGAGTAGCGCCGGTTTCCCGGCAACCATTGTCTCAACAGGCCCAAGGACCCTGACGGCAACACCGTCAGGGTCCTCGAAAC
>CAYYEH010000021.1:21639-33612 GCA_964470815.1 uncultured Rikenella sp. | reverse complement strand
ATTGTCTCAACAGGCCCAAGGACCCTGACGGCAACACCGTCAGGGTCCTCGAAACCCGGAAGAAAGCCGATACCTTCCTCTTGAACAAATGATAGCCTCGAAACAGGGACGCTCAGATCTGCAAGGCATTGCAGGAAATCAGCCCGCTCCCATGCCAATGCCGGACTTGCACCTGCCATCAGGAGTAACAACCAGAACAGAGTCTCCCTGACCCCTCGCTTTTGCTCTGACCCTGTCGT
Organism: uncultured Rikenella sp.; assembly: GCA_964470815.1. Taxonomy (GTDB): domain Bacteria; phylum Bacteroidota; class Bacteroidia; order Bacteroidales; family VadinHA17; genus SR-FBR-E99. The sequence continues at coordinate 33,373 of CAYYEH010000021.1, read as the reverse complement.
TTACTGGATTTTCCGGTAACGGCGATTACCGGGTAATTATATCGGTTTATTCTGGTTGCCAATTAATTCAGAGAGCAGGGAATACTCCCAGCAGGACCAGAAGAATCAGGGTGATTCTCGCCTTCGGAGGGTGTATTGCCATCATTTATGATCCCTTCATTCAGGACCTGCTGTATAAGATGAGGGGAATTTCTTGCAGAGAATTTATTGAACAGGTGATGACGGTGTGACTTGACAGTCTCTTCGGATATGTATAGCCTCATGGCAATCTCCTTGCTGGAGAAACCCTGGGCGATGAGCTCAAGTATTTCCCTCTCTCTTGCCGTAACAGGTTTGTCCATAATTTCCGAAGATCAGACAGTATTTACTATTACTGAACAAACTCACCCTTTTCCTTATGAATTCTCAAGTGAGAAGGCAGCATGGCTTAAACCCATACAGACATGCACGATCACAAACTTACATTATCAGGAAACAGAAGTCAAGTTAATTTGTAATTATGGCAGATGAATACCCCCGGTCTGGTTCTGATTTATCTCTCCATAATCTGATAAATACACGACCAGCATCCCGGAACAAAAAGAGGCAACCCGGGAAGGTGTTATTCAGTTAAGATTGCGTACTAAAGTTGGACTGCTCATCTCCTCCCCGGCTTAATGATTTACAAAATAATAATCTCTAAGCCACCGCCTGTAGAGAGGATCAAGGAAACAGACTTTATCACCCCTTATATCAATTACCTCCCTTGACTCCAGGGCCTTTTTGATTTTTATTACATTGGCCGAAGTCCCGAGGCCATATTCAATAATTACATCCCGGGCGCTATACTGCTCAACGTTTTGTATCAGAGCTTTCAGGAAGTTAACCTGGGTGTTGCTCAGTGAATCGGTCAGATGCTGAAACAGCATGCTCAACTGCAGGACCAGGCTGTTGCATGCCGAGTTAATTATTTCGCCTGTGCATTTGTTATCAGTCCTGAACCATGAGAGCTGGGCAAGTTGCTGAACATAGTAGGGATGACAGTCTGAGAGTTCGGCAATCAATCCCGCATCCTTGCTGTCTATAGTTTTGCCGGTCTGGGCGAATCGTTTTTTGATAAATGAGACCCAGTCATCTGCGGAGATTTTTTCAAGAAAAAGAATATCTCCGAATTTATAGAAAGGCATTGATGGAGATGTGAACACGTCAATCAGCATATGTCGCTTGCTGCCATAGATACAATAAGAAGCCATCCTGTGAGCCTGCCAATGAGCCCGCAGCTTTTTCTGAAAACCAACAGGATCGCCGAAACCTGAGATATTCTGAAATTCATCAATGCATACAACTATCCTGATCTTCTTCTCCGTTCCGATCCTGTCAGCCAGATTCAGTACATCCTCAGGGCTTCTCTTTACCTCCTCCCAGTCCATGCTTAATCTGAACTCACTGTCCGGCAAGGGACTGAATGTCACATTAGGGATAAACCTGCCCAGGAATCTGCGGGCATTTTCGAGCAGTTCCGATACACGGTTTGCGGAGCTCCGCAGTACAGCGGCAGCGAAATACCTGTAGAATTGTTCCTCCGTCCTTACATTATTAAGATCGACGAAACAGAATCTGGTATCCTTGTTCTTTTTCTTCGCCAGGCGTGCCGCGTGCACAACCAGTGATGTCTTGCCCCATCTCCTGGGAGAAATAAGAATGGTATTGACTGCCGAACTGAAGTTCCGGACCAGTCTTTCCGTCTCCTGTTTCCTGTCAGTGAAGTTCTTTTCAGAAGCAACTTTACCAAAAACAAACGGAGTCTCCATGATTTTTTTGGTAAATATAACGTAAAAACTATAAACTTACAAATTGGTAAGTTACTTATTTGTAAGTTACAATATGGGCTCTAATTCACCGCACTGCCTGACTCCAGTTCTTAAAGGGTTTTGAGCCGCGGCAGCCCGGAAAATTATCCGGAAGTACCTCTCAAGCCCCGGAAACCAATTAAAATCCAGATCGGGATCAGAGTCCCGGGCCTGGCAAATGGGATCCGGGAAATAGAATCTTACTGTGGTCTCAGTCAAAAAAAATGATGCCATACTTGTGAATATAAGTTATCCGGATAAGTAAATCTTTTTATTTTTACATCCGGAAATGAAGCAGTATCATTATATCGATTCTCAGATCATCAGTATCCCGGGGCGATTGCCTGACGATCACAGTCTGACACACCAGGCTCTGAGGGATACTGTGCAAAACAATATATAGCTTCGTGTTAAAAACCTGACCGGTTGCCTGACCGTTTGCTGAATACGCACCCTTCATGCGTCAGGCAGGCAAGGCAGCCCGGGCACAGGCAGTTATCCTCTGAAAGAAAAGTACCAGAACCGGAAAGCATACATGGAAAAAGAAAAACCAGCCAATATGACAAACCAGAACTTTGATTTAAGAACCACCTATCAGCGCTATCAGTGCTCTGATGAATCAATTGCCACTATTGAGAATGAGAACCTGCTTCCCATCGGGTTACTTAAAAGACTGCACTCCTGCTATCCGCAACATTCCAACTTTTTCAGAACCGATGAAGCATATTTCACCGATAAAACCTTTTATTCCGGACTGAACGGATTCAGGGAAATAGTCACAATCCTGAAAAAGAACGGGATCGACATCGGGCATTTGAAAGAGAGGGAATTCTTTATCGAGGTTTACAGGTTCCTGGCCACCAGGCACACCCTTAATTCCATAAACTGGAGCAGTTATGAGAATGACTCGATGTACCATCTGATATTCCCCCAACCGGGAATGATCCATCCCGATGAGGTAAAGAAATATACCGGTGCCTCGACAGACGAGGAAAGACGCAGGGTAGTTGAGGAGTACCAGAAGAAAACAAATCCTCACGATGGCAAACAGAAGCTGAACAAACCCTGGTTTGTCAATGAAGAAGGGCACCTGGAGATCCTCCAGGGATGCCAGCATAAATACCCGCCCGTGAAGCTGATCTTTGACAAGACCACCCAGAACTGTTTTGCATTCTGTACATATTGCTTCCGCCATGCACAGGTGCGTGGCGATGAAGATATGTTCGTACAGCATGAGGTGAGCCAGGTGCATGAATACCTTAAAAAACACAGGGAGATCAGTGATATCCTGATTACAGGCGGTGACGGTGGATTCATAACCTATGACCGCCTGGCGGAATATGTCAACCCGCTGATGGAAGACCCTGACCTGATGCATATCAAAACCGTGCGCTTTGGTTCAAGGGCTATCACCTTCCATCCGGGGCTTCTCCTGACCGATAAGTTCAAAGAGATACTGGAGTTGTGGAAGAAAGTCATTGACAGCGGAATACAGGTTGTCTGGGTGGCACATCTCTCCACCCCTCGCGATGTGCTGAACCCCGGAACGATTGCCGCTATCCGCAGGCTGAAAAACTACGGTATAACCATCAAAAGCCAGAGCCCGATAATGAACCATATAAGCCTCTTCAAGGACGAAAACGGCAAGGTGGATATCGATAAATCGGCTCAGAACTGGATTGACCTGGGGAACATCCTCGGCATGCTGGGGATCGGATTTCACTCTATGTACTGTGCCCGGCCGACGGGAGAACATCACTATTTCACAGCCCCCCTGGCGGATATATCTAAGATATTCAATAAGATATACAGGGAACTGGCCTCAATAAACCGGCCATCACGTTATATCACAATGACTTCATCATCAGGAAAGATATCTTTGCTGGGCACTGCCGAGATCAATGGCGAAAAGGTTTTTGCCCTGAAATTCAACGAAGGCCGGAACATGGAATGGATGGACAGGGTTTTCTTCACAAAATATGACGAGACGGAAAACACCATTGAAAAGCTCAAACCATATGAAGGAGAGAAGCACTTCTACGAGGATGAGCTGATTGAAATTGAAAAGAGACTTGAAGAGTCATTGGTAAGGGAGATGAATAAATCATAACCGTTATGATAAACAAAGTTGTAAGCTCAGTCAGGGAGGCTGTCGCAGATATTTTTGACGGAGCCACGATCCATATAGGCGGTTTTGGCGAAGCAGGCAGTCCTGTTGAACTTATCCATGCCCTTATAGACCTGGGCTCAAAAGACCTGACCATCGTGAGCAACAATGCCGGCAGCGGGAACGTCGGCCTGGCAGCTCTGATTGAAAACAGGCAGGTGAAGAAGATAATATGTTCCTTTCCCAGGACTGCGATCTCGGTGGTTTTTCCCGAGCTCTACCGCAGGGGGGAGATAGAGCTTGAACTTGTTCCCCAGGGGACCCTTGCCGAGAGGATCAGGGCCGGCGGAGCCGGCATTCCTGCCTTCTACACGCCTGCATCGGTAAACACCCCTCTGGCTGAGGGCAAGGAGACGAGGGTATTTAACGGTAAAACATATGTCCTGGAGCATGCGCTGAAGGCAGACTTTGCCCTGGTCAAATGTCACGCTGCCGACAAATACGGCAACCTGGTTTATAACAAGACCGCGAGGAACTTCGGGCCGGTGATGTGCACGGCTGCTGAAACAACCATTGTCCAGGCCAGAAGAATAGTTGAAGTGGGACAGATTGATCCTGAGTGCGTCATTACGCCGGGGATCTTCGTGAAAAGGGTTGTTGAGGTAAGCAACCCTGCCGATGAATCAGTACTTGTTGCCGAGAAAAGGAGGTATCCATGGAACTGAAGGAAAATGCAGGATGGAGCATCAACGAGATGGCTCAGAAAGCAGCACAGGACATACATGACGGAGCATATGTCAACCTGGGTATTGGCATACCTGAACTGGTAGCCGACTATATCCCCGAAGGGCGTGAGGTTATTTATCATACCGAGAACGGCCTCCTGGGGATGGGCAGGGTAACAGAAAAAGGATCGGAAGACTATGAGCTGGTGAATGCCGGGAAGAAGTATGTCACCGCCATTCCCGGTGCATCATATTTTCATCATGCAGACAGCTTCGCGATGATCCGAGGCGGCCATATTGACATATGTGTTCTGGGGGCATACCAGGTATCGGAAGAGGGTGACATTGCCAACTGGTCTACCGGTGATCCGAACGATGTCCCGGCAGTAGGCGGAGCAATGGACCTGGTTGCCGGAGTAAAAACCATCTTCGTTATAACCCAGCACTGCACCAAGACAGGCGAACCGAAAATCGTCAGGCAATGTACATATCCCCTTACCGGGAAGAAGGTGGTTAACAGGATCTACACAAACTATGCGGTCATTGACGTAACGGAGGATGGTCTTGTGGTGAAGGAACTTGCACCGGGTATAACATTTGAGTTTCTGCAGCAGAATACAGGAGCCCCGTTGCTCCTTAATCAATAAAACAGGCATTATGTCAGAAAACAGCAAGAGCGAAGGTATTTACCGGCAGGCATGCGAGGTGATACCCGGCGGGGTCAGCAGGAATACGGTTTTTCGCAAACCCTTTCCCCATTATGCAGATAAGGCCTCGGGATGCTACATTACCGATATTGACGGCACAGAGCGGATAGATTTTGCAAACAACATGGCCGCGCTCATTCACGGGCATGCTCATCCGGCTATTGTTGATGCAGTCACAAGGCAGATTCAGAAAGGGACGGCATATACCCTTGCCTCGGAGATTGAGGTTGCTTTTGCCCAGCTCCTCAGCAAAAGGGTCAGGGGTTTCGAAAAAATCAGGTTCGTCAACTCGGGCACTGAAGCCGTCATGGCAATGATAAAGGCATCAAGAGCCTATACCGGACGCCCGAAGATAGCAAAGGCCGAAGGGACATATCACGGTACCTATGATTTTGCGGAGGTAAGCCAGACGGCAAACCCTTCCAACTGGGGAGACCTTGATAATCCGGCCAGTGTCCCGCTGGTGTACGGAACCCCGAAGGGTGTACTGGATGATGTGGTCATCTTCCCGTTCAATGATATTGAAAGGACCATCGCCATACTCGACAAACATGCCGGCCAGATTGCCTGTGTGCTGATTGACCCTGTGCCACACCGGGTAGGCCTCATCCCCGGCAAAAAGGAATATATTGAGGCTCTACACGACTGGACGCGCAGGAACGGTGCCCTGCTGGCATTCGACGAGGTGGTCACTTTCCGGGTCAATTACGGCGGAGCACAGGAGAACTACACTGTAACACCTGATATAACAGCCCTTGGCAAGATAATCGGGGGTGGTTTCCCGGTAGGCGCCATCGCCGGGCGGTCGGAGGTCATGAAGGTTCTCGATCCCCGAGAGCCCAACCTGAGGTTTCCCCATTCAGGTACCTTTTCCGCCAACCCGGTGACAATGACTGCCGGTTATGTGGCGATGGAACTATTTGACAGGGAGGCTGTTGCAAAACTTAATGCCCTGACAGACAAAGCTGTCTGCCAGATCAGGGAGGTCATCAGGCTTGCTGATGTTCCTGTCTCGGTTACCGGCGCCGGCTCGATGTTCCGCTTTCACCTGACGCCAGCGCCGCCGGCATCATACCGTGAGGCTTACCAGACTAAGGAGGCAGTTGCGGTCATCAATGAGCTCCTTGATTATATGTATTTTACAGAAAAAATACTGATGATCAACACCTTCTCATGTATGTTCTCAACAGCCCTGACGCAGAACGAGACCGACAGGCTGTCTGAAGGATTGTTCCGTGCATTTAAGGCACTGAAGCGGAAAATTGAAAGCGTGCAAAAGGACTAACAGGCCGTAATAATAACCGGCAACAGGGCACAGAGGGACAAATAATAACCGGAACAGGAATAACATTCATCAAAAACAACATCATGCGCGAAGTCTATATATGCGATGCGGTAAGAACGCCCGTAGGGAGATACGGGGGTGCCCTCTCCCAGGTGAGAGCCGATGACCTGGCAGCGATACCTCTGAGGGCGCTGATTGACAGGAATCCCTCGATCAGCCCGGATGGAACAGACGATATTATCATGGGTTGTGCCAACCAGGCCGGAGAAGACAACAGGAATGTTGCGAGGATGGCTCTCCTGCTGGCCGGGTATCCTGAATCGGTTTCAGGTGTCACGGTGAACCGTCTGTGCGGATCAGGGATGGATGCCGTGGGTGTGGCTGCCAGGGCAATCAGGGCCGGTGAAGCTGACCTGATCATTGCCGGCGGCGTGGAGAGCATGTCGCGTGCCCCGTTCGTTATGGGAAAAGCAACAGAACCCTTTTCTAGATCGGCGGAAATGTTTGACACCACAATTGGTTGGCGGTTTGTCAATAAGGAATTCAAAAAGAGGTTCGGCACCGATTCGATGATCGAGACTGCTGAAAACATTGCCGCAGATTACACTATCAGCCGAGCCGATCAGGACAGGTTTGCACAGCTCAGCCAGGAGAAGGCTGCCGCAGCTCAGGCAAAAGGGCTGCTTGCAGAGGAGACAGTGCCAGTGGTCATCACCAGGTCAAAGGGTGAAACCATAACGGTGGATACTGACGAACATCCAAGACTCACTTCCCTGGAGAAACTGGCTTCACTGAAGCCTGTGGTCAGTGAGAGCGGGACCATTACAGCCGGTAACTCTTCGGGTATTAATGACGGGGCTGCCGCCCTGATAATTGCCTCGGAAGATGCGGTCAGGAAATACAATCTGAGGCCAGTGGCAAGGATTCTCGGCATGCAGACAGCCGGTGTGCCTCCCCGGATTATGGGTATGGGGCCTGTTCCGGCCACAAGAAAACTGCTTGACCGCCTGGGTTTAACCTTAAATGATATGGATATCATTGAGCTGAACGAAGCCTTTGCGGCGCAGGCGCTGGGTTGCATGCGCGAACTCGGGCTTGAGCTGCAAGACCCGAGGGTCAATCCTCTCGGAGGCGCCATAGCCATCGGGCATCCGCTGGGCATGACCGGCGCAAGGCTTGTGACCACCGCTTTTTATCAGCTGAAGCGCTCAACTGCAAAAAGGGCGCTATGCACAATGTGCATCGGCGTGGGCCAGGGCATTTCCATGGTCCTGGAAAGAGTCTGACGCCTCCGGGTATGCAGATGCCTCAATAACTATCTCAATGTCATTTGATCATGCTTCTCAGTGACCCCATTGCCACCGCAAGCTGTTCAGCCACTTCTGCCATGCCCCTGCCGCCGGTGAGCTCCCTTATCCTGTGCTCGGCCTCGATGGGGCCGATCTCGTTGCGGGCAAACTTATCCATGGTGTCACGCAGGTCATAAAGGTGGCGGGCTGCATCAGGATTGGCGGCAGCTTTCACCCGGAGCATCGGCTCGATCTTGGTGTTGAAGTCCTTGGTCAGGCCGCGCATCTGCTCCTGCATGATACCGTAATAACCCAGCTGGGGGTGATTCGCCGGAAGGTTGTTCACCTTGAACATGGAGACATCGGCTGCCTGCTGCACCCATGCCCTGTTTGTCTCAAACACCAGTGCCGTCTTCGTGCCCTTGCTGCCCAGCCATGCCAGGTCGCGGTATGCCTCAGGATGGTACGATGTTGTGAACTCCACCATCGCTTCGCCCGGCGGCCTGCCATAGAGCTTCGCGAAGCTCCTTTCCAGTATCTCCTGCCCTGCCTTCTGCAGCTCCTGGGGTGAGCTCCGGCGGATGGTGCCGTCCGCCTCCGTGACTGTCAAACTTCGCCGCCATGCTATATGTTCAGGATTTGGAATTCTTTTGCCGGAAGCATCAAAGGTATATCTCGGCGGCTCAGCCACACCAAGGTCGAGGTCGGCACCCACCTTGCCCTTTGATGAGGAGTTGGAGAAGGTCAGGCACTTCTGTTTGTTGAATCCGGCGTTGACCAGTTCCTGCTCCACCTCTGCCCGGAGCCTGGCGGTGTAACTCCTGTCAAAGGAGTTGTAATGAGCCGTGGTGGAGGCATCACCCTGGCGCGCCAGGGAGTTGACATAGCCCTTGGCATACAGGTCGGTCTTGATGGACTTATAGGCTTCCTCGGCGGAGCTCCGGAGCCCGTCTATCTGTTCTTTCGGGGCGCCGGCCTTGCCTGCATCAGACAATCTCTGCATCCGCTCCCGGAAGATATTCACCTTTGCCCGGCCCTCTGCCTGGCGCGATACAAACCGGGCCGCCTCCACCTGCTGCTGCACCGTGGGCCACCTGGCCGACGACGGGTTCACAGGGTTGCCGCGTGCATCAACCACATCAGACCATGCAGATGGGGATCCTTTAGGGCTGGCAGGCATCAGTGCTCCCAGGGCAGCCTTAAAGACAACGGTCTTAAGTGCCTCCTTGCCTGCGTCCCATCCCATCCCCCACAGGCCTGCCGAGGTCTCGTTGAGGGTGACGTTGCCGGCATCACGGGCGTGCTCCTCAAGGTGCTCAAGCACTCCCCTCTGGTAACCGTTCATGGCTGCGTTGGCCATCATCGTTACGGTGTTGTATGACGAGGCGACGCTGGTGAAAGCGCCGGTCACCCCACCGTCGATGTATCCCGAGGCTGCCTGGTAACCAAAGAATACCTTTGCTGCATTTGCAGCCCTCATACCCGCAGCGATGGCGTTGGGAGCGGTATGTGCGAAATATACCGGGGCAGCCACGGAGAGAAGGGTCATGGAGACGTCGGCGCCGGTTTTGACATATTCTATACCTTCTGTGATACCTGTTACAGCGGCGGCCCACTCTTCCTTCTCCGCTGCACTCTTCTCAAGGGTGCCGATGACCTGATCACCGATGGTGGCAGCCGCCTTTCGCATCCTCCCTGGATCAAACCCGCTGCCATCCGGGGCCGTCATATTCCTCTCAAAGAACTCTCTCAGCCTCTGCCGCTCATCCGGCGGCGCCATCTCAATCAGCTTCGGCATGCGCTCCATAGTGCGTTTCATGCTGTGGATCACTTCCGCCATCTGCCGGCCCCGTTCGGCCATCATCTGCATGTTCAAGGCATCCAGATCGGTGCGGGTATGTACGTATTCACCCGTCTTTATGGTCATGATGGCATCCTGCTCCTTCTGTTTCGCATCCATCTGGTAGAGCAGGTCACGGGTGAGGCTGTTCCTCGTCTCAGGGTCAACGGCTGAACCGGCCAGTTTTCCTTTCAACGATTCAATGTTCCTGTCAAAATAGAGCATGTTGTTTTCATGGAATTTCACCTGCTCCTCTTTCTGTTTCCTGACAGCCTCATCCGTCTCCCAATCCTTTAGTGCCTTAAGATAATCAACCAGTGCCTCAGAAACTTCCGGTACCGGTTGTTGTTCAGGCGAAACGGGTTCAAAAATATCTGCATAAAGCCTGTTGAGAAGATCAACCTGGCCTTTGTATGATTGATCAATCCCTTCAAGTAATTGCTGCCTAACATCCTTTTCCAGCCGAGGTCTTTCGCTTTCGGGCAACTGGCGCAGGTACATCAGCTGTTCAACCATAAGGCTAACGTCGTTTTCGCTTACTCCTGCGGCTTTTTTTGCAGCGTATTCGTCATCAATTTTCTTACGTTCCCCAAGGTAAAGCCTCTGCCTTTCTTCCAAAGGAGCAGGACCGCCCCTGACAGCCATGGCCAATTCCTCCGGGAATTCTGCGCGCCATTTCATATATGCATCATACTTCCCCTGATCCCACTTGCGCTCGGGGACAACCTTAAGCAGCTGATCCCATCCGGCCGGGTTGCCATCTATTGGCAGCACCGGCGGAACGGGGTAGCTCTCAGTGGTCCGGGTGAGTGAGTATTTATTTACGCCCGATGAGTTGTTCAGCTCATTGGGAGGCCTGTACTGTAACACTTCAATTTCTTCCCTGTCACCCCTGTAAATACTGATGAACCTGATAAAACTCCAGTCGAGTGTGGCCCATGAGCCGTCATCCATCGGCTCGAACATGATCAGCAGGTCATATACTCCGGGAATCATAGTCATCCCTTTGGTTTTCTCGTCGTACTCTATACCCGGTTTGCTGATGTCAATGCCCTCGGCTTCCCACTTTTCCAGGGCGGAGACGGGGAACCTGTATACGAGCACTTTCCCGTCGTCGAATACCTTTACCACCTTCATCAGGATGGATGATCCGTCTTCCAGTTCCCATTCGCCCTCAAAGGGGAAGTTATTAACCGAGATCATACTGAGGGCCTTCCGGTGCAGGGTTCTTCTTCCTGCTGCCAGTGAGGAGGCATCGGGAGGGTTGCCGAGGTCAGCAATTTTACCGGCTACCTCCTGAATCTGTTTCTGCAGGGTGTTCATGACAGCCACTGTGATCTCCAGTTCGGCCATGGTGCCGGCGACTGTCTCAGTGTCATCTTCGGCAGCAGCCATTGTCACCACAAGTACTGCCGCATTGTATGACTCTATCTCCGCTCCCATCGCCTCCCGCAATGCCAGGAACTCTGATATCATCGGGTTAAGCCTGTTGAGATAATCTGCCACCTCGCTGCATGGGTAGTCAAAAAGTGGCTTCCAGCCGGCATAGAACCGGTTCTCCTCTTCTGTAGACATAGCGCCATAGATGAGGCGCATTCCTTCCATGGCCATTGATACGGCTCCGGCATATTGGGCAGAGGTCATCGTTGCAAAGTCGATGTCCGATTCAAGGGTGATCTTTCCGAATTGGAGCAAATGCGGCGGGATTACGGTCTTTAGGGTGCTTTTATCCGCCGGTGGAGGTCCCTGCCTCTTACCGGCGGAGGATACTGTTCCTGCAGTTCCGGGTATTGTAGGGGCAGTGGTTGTGCCGGGGGGCGTTGTGGTTCCCATGCCGGTCCGGGAAGGTGCCGGTTGGGTGCCGGCGGCGGCAGGAGCAGTTTGTGCCGGTTGGGTACCGGTGGCGGCGGACGGAGCAGTTTGTGGCGGTTGGGTGCCGGCGGCGGCAGGAT
>CAYYEH010000021.1:0-21539 GCA_964470815.1 uncultured Rikenella sp. | reverse complement strand
CGGTTGGGTGCCGGCGGCGGCAGGATCAGCCTGGGTCTGCTGTGTGCCTACAGCAGGGACCGGAGCAGCCTGGGCGGGTGGCGTGTCCTGAGTAGTACCCGAAACAGTTGTGGCAGATTTGTTTACAGTGAGTGCACCAAGGAATGCCAGCGCCTCCGGCCTGAGCTCCCGCTTCTGGCTGAGCTTGTCAAAGATGTAAATATTATACATGATTCCGTTGACCCAAGGGCTGAGGATGAAGCCCCTTTCGTTGCTCCCGTGGACATTAAAACTTATGAAGTGACTCTGCGAGTCACCCAGGGCACCATAGTCACCTTCGTTCTTAAACCTGTCAACATAGTCCTGCGCTCCGTACAAGTCATAGAAGATGGTTACCACCTCCCTGTTGAAGTCCTTTTTTGTTGGGCAAGAAACAGGCTGCTTTTTTATTTTGATGACATAGCCTGTTTTGCCGCCGGCTGTATAGTTGAAGGCGAGGAATGCATCACCTGAGCCGGCAGGGTCATACTGCCATCCGGGAGGCAGGGTCAGACTGTAGTTGCCGAAGGTGGCCGGCTGTGCTCCGGATTGTGCGGTGGTCTGCGATGCAGGGAATAACCAATGCATGGTCAGGAGCACGATTCCTGCCAGGACTGAAGGGCGGGATGTCAGTTTCATAGGGGGAAGCGAATGAGGCTGAATAAATTTACGAAAAAGATTTGTCCTGATATACAACACTTTTCTCACCTGGTGATAATCATTTCTGTTGATAACACTTAGTCTGAAACAACTGCGATCTGACCAGGGCCGGCAGACAGGAATTAAATTCCCTCCCGGCGTGTTTAAAACTTTATTGGTAATTTCATGTTCTGTAATAAAATGAGATGGCAACACGCATAGCACTTCTTCGCAGCGTAAACGTCCTTGGCAAGAACATGATCAGAATGCCGGAGCTTGCCCGGGCTTTTGAAAAGGCAGGATTCAAGAATGTCAGGACCTATATCCAGAGTGGTAACATCATCTTCGAATCACAGGAAGGATCAGCTGAATTGCTTTCCGCGAAAATAAGGGACCTGATCAGTAAAAAGTTCAGTCTTTCAATCCAGGCGGTGGTGCTCGCTCCGCAGCTGCTGGCGGATATATTGGCACAGAATCCCTTCGCGAAAAAGCCGGGAATTGATCTCACGAAACAACATGTCACCTTTCTTGACAGGGAGATTGACCCTGCGAATGCGGAGAAGCTTCTTTCATATCACTATCCCCCGGATGAAATATTAATTGGCAACAGGGCCGTATATGTTCACTGTCCCGACGGTTACGGCCGCACAAAGTATCACAATAACTTTATAGAGAAGAAACTGTCTGCCAACGCCACCTCCCGCAACTGGAACACATGCCTGAAGCTGGTGGAGATGTGCGGTGGAACAGGCGAAATTTTAAAGACTATATAGCGGGTAATGGCCGATTTTGTTAATTTCGGGATACGAAACCCCGACCAAGACCTGTTTTACCCTAATTCCTGTAATAACTCTTCCCCCAATTTATGAAAAGATGCTTTTTGCTTATTTCCGGACTGCTCCTGGCGGCACTTATCTACGGCCAGGATAACAAATGGCTCCTTGAAAAACCGGGCGCCTGGAGATTTGAAAATCACCTGACCGACAAGTCGTACAAGCTCCGCAATGCCACGCTGAGCGCTGCGGACAATGCTGCCTTCAGAAATAATATGGCTGCCCTGGCGGAATGGTTCAAACAGAATCACCCGATGCTTAAGAACCCGACAGGCTATGACCTGCGGGCCATAGCCAACCGGATGTGGGGCGACTATACCACCAGGGCTGAGGCGGAATACGGTATTCCTGCCACACTTGATTTCCTTTTCGAGATCTTTGATTCCAAAGGTGGAAAGTGGACGATCGAGCCCCCGCAGTATGGCATATTGGTGAACAGTATTACCGGCGGGCGACAGGGTTTGTATTTCAATCCGGAATCCCTCGTAGAAGACGGAACGAGATATGACCTTTCCAGGTCAGAGGATGTCAGGAATGCGCGGGAAAGCTTCTGGCAGTATTTCCCGGTATCTTGGTTCAGGGAGAGCCCGTGCCCCGGCGTCGATATTTACGCAGCAAACACCGGCGCAACGGAACAGATTGTTGTATATAATCCGGAGAGACCTCCTTACTGGCTTCCGGTGACACTTCAGGAGCTGGCAGATGCAAGCCTGGCATATTACTCCCTTTTTCAGAAAGTTGAGATAGACAGGATGGTCCTCGATCAGCTTAAAAGTGAAATTGCCGAGCTATCCCCGGAAGAACTGGCCGCACCGGCTTACTTCGGGCATGATTCACATTTTGTCCTGAAAGCCAACGGTACCGGGCAGGGATTGCAGATAATGCGGTTCAACCCTGAATACTGGGACAGATCGTTGCCTCCATCCGCGATACAGTTTATGACTTTCTGGAATCCTGTCCTTTCTGACGAAGAGATGGAAGAGCAACTGCGCAGAGCCGGATACCCGAACTACCCGCAGCTCTTTGTCAACCGGGTAAAATGGGATGAGATATCGAAACTAATCAACAAGTAGTCATCGTCATAAGGGATCCTGTCAGGTAATATCGGCATCAGTTTACTCGCACAACTCTTTCAGGATTTTGAGCGCCCCGGGCCATGCCTGAAGTACAAAATCCCTGAACTCAGCCGGCACATCGGTGTCTATGCAGAGCAGGGTCTTGCTGCCAATGGGCTTAAGGGTATAATTCTCCAGCGCTCCTTTCCAGGCATCACCCTTCCCTTCACCGGTAACTTCCTTACCGTCAACAACTTCCCGGAGACTTTCAATGCTCAGGAATTTTCCGGGGATATTTTCACGGATCCGGCATAACATTCCTGAAGACTTGCCGTCGGCATCCGTTCCCAGGAAAAGGATCCTTTCACCCTTCTCCCATGAACCGGTGAAGCGTGATTCCGGATTGAACGGTTTGGTCCATTTGCCATATGACTCACTATCCAGCATGATCCGGAATATGTTTTCAGGCGTGTTGTCAATTGTGGTTTCAAAATGGAGCATCTCCCTTCTGCCATAACCTTCCACATACTTCCTGAAGTTGTCAAGAATTGCCTGCCAGCCGTTTCTCTGAAGCTCAGCGCTGTTGACGTCCTCAGTCTCAAACGACTCCATAACCAATGTTCTTCCTGCGGTCTCCCTGAAAAGAATGTCGACGTTTCTCCCGTCATCGAGGGTGTAGGCTATCGACTCTCGCGGAACCACGTTAGTAAACTTGCCGGAGAAGTCAAATCCCTCTGAGCCGTCCCTGGCTTCCATCCGTGAAAGGAATGCCCCTCCGGGGCGAAGGTCGCTCTCGGCATAGCTCGTCTGCCAGTCGTCCGATGCGTGGTTCCAGTGTATTATGTGAAGCGGGCCTGTGAACAGGTCCCAGACCTTTTCAACCGGTGCGATTATCGTGGTTGACACGGTAACAACCAGTCTTTCTCCTTGCGGTGTCATGATATTACGGTTTTAAGTTACCTGATAAAATAAAAACAATGGCCGGGCACTATTGTTTGTTTGACCTGTCTGATCCGATGGCAGTAAACAGATTCAGAACAGTGAAATATTTATTTTTTATTTACGGTAACGGCATAAATCATTATAAATCACTTAGAGGATACGCTGCAACTTTGTAACGGATAAAAGTGATTTGAAATGAATGCTATCCTGCTATTTATTAACCTGAGCACAGGCTTCCCGAACGGTTACAAAATCCTGACTGTTATCGCAATAGTTATCCTTGGTTACCTGCTCTATGCATTGTTCAAACCGGAAAAATTCTGAATCATGGCAATGACAGAAATAATACAGGTTGTCCTGTTCCTTGCACTTCTGACCGGTCTGACACCGCTTCTGGGAAATTACCTCTACCTGGCACTCGATGGAAGGAACCATTTTCTCAAGCCTCTTCTCGGATGGACTGAAAGACTATCTTACAGGATAATGAAGGTCAACCCGGAGGATGAGATGAACTGGAAGGGGTATGCTTCTGCGCTGTTGATTTTCAATCTGGCCGGCCTGATCTTTGTTTTTGCGATACAGGTGTTACAGGGCAGCCTGCCTCTTAATCCGGCCGGACTGCCTGATGTTTCGTGGCATTCTGCACTAAACACTGCAGTCAGTTTTGTCACCAATACAAACTGGCAGGGGTATGCAGGGGAAACTACACTAAGCTACTTCGTCCAGATGTTGGGGCTGACAGTGCAGAATTTCGTCAGTGCAGCTACCGGCATCGCCGTTCTGCTGGCTGTCACCAGGGGTATTTCACGAAGTAATACTGATAAGATCGGAAACTTCTGGGCTGACATGGTAAGGTCAGTCTTCTACGTGCTTCTGCCCCTGTCAATATTCCTGGCCATTGCCCTGGCCGGGCAGGGTGTCATCCAGAATTTCAAGCCATATGAGACAGTTCAGACTCTGGACGGAGGTCAGCAGATACTTCCGATGGGGCCGGTTGCCTCACAGGTTGCGATCAAGCAGATAGGGACTAACGGAGGCGGATACTTCAATTCAAACAGCTCTCATCCGTTCGAGAATCCGACTCCGCTTTCCAACTTTCTTGAAATGCTTTTTATATTGCTGATTCCTGCAGCTCTGACAATTACATACGGTAAGATGACCGGCTCAGTGCGCCAGGGCTGGGTTCTTTTTACAGTAATGATGGTCCTGCTGATTTCCGGGCTCCTGATTGCATTCTATGGCGAGTACTCCGGAAATCCGATTCACGGCAATATGCCGTCAATGGAGGGTAAGGAGACCAGGTTCGGGGTCGCAAACAGCGTACTCTGGGCTGTATCAACCACAGCTGCGTCCAACGGTTCTGTCAACTCACTGCACGACTGTCTGTCACCACTGGCCGGTATGGTGGCCATGCTGAATATAATGCTTGGTGAAGTCGTATTCGGCGGCGTCGGGGCCGGACTTTACGGCATGATAGTATTCATAATCCTGACTGTGTTCATCGCCGGACTGATGGTTGGCCGTACGCCTGAATTCTCGGGCAAGAAAATTGAAGCTTTCGAAGTCCAGATGGCAATGATTGCCATCCTTGCTCCTGCAGCGGTCATTCTTGTATTCTCCGCCCTGGCGTCAGTCAGCAGTGTAGGGCTTTCGGGTCTTAACAACGGCGGTCCGCATGGTCTGTCTGAGATACTCTATGCCTTCAGTTCGGCTGCGGGCAACAATGGAAGCGCATTTGCAGGTCTGAATGCCGGTACTCCGTTTTACAACCTTACTCTCGCCGCAGGGATGCTAATCGGACGTTTCGGGGTGATAATACCGGTACTGGCTGTTGCAGGCAACCTGGCCGGAAAGAAGTTCACTCCTCCGTCAACAGGAACTTTTCATACTGACAACTGGTTGTTCATTATGCTGCTGATTGCTGTGATCCTGATAGTTGGAGGACTCACATTCTTCCCCGCACTGTCACTCGGACCGATAATGGATCACCTGCTCCTTCACAGCGGGATAACATTCTGATTAATAAAGCCATGAATACACATCGAAGCCCGGGCTTCTTCAACAGTCAAATCATCCTGCCGGCATTACGGGAGAGTCTTGTCAAGCTTAACCCAAAACTCCTTGTCAGAAACCCGGTTATATTCATCGTCGGGATTGGAGCATTGATTACTTCAGTTACAGTTGTTTCTGACCTCCTCAGGGGTGAAACCTCTTCCTTTAACATCCGGATTGCAATCTGGTTATGGTTTACGGTGTTGTTTGCAAACTTTTCCGAAGCGATGGCAGAGAGCCGGGGGAAAGCCCAGGCAGACAGCCTCCGTAAAAGCAGGACTCAGACCAGGGCGCGAAGGATGGAGGGGAAGCATGAGGTTTTGGTTTATGCAACCGATCTGAAGAAGGGAGATATTGTGATATGTGAGACCGGTGATATAATACCTTCGGACGGAGAGGTGACAGAGGGGATTGCCAGTGTGGATGAATCTGCCATCACGGGTGAGTCAGCCCCTGTCATCCGTGAAAGCGGAGGAGACCGGTCAGCAGTCACAGGCGGTACAAGGGTCATCAGTGACCGTATCCTGATCAGGATAACTGCCGAACAGGGTGATACCTTCATTGACCACATGATCTCCCTGGTGGAGGGAGCAAGAAGGAAAAAAACGCCTAACGAGATCGCCCTTGCAATTCTCCTTGCAGGCCTTTCTGTTATTTTCCTTCTTGCGGTTGTAACATTACCGGCATTCTTCGGATACAGCCTGTCTGCCTCCGGCATTCCGGGCTCACAGAACCTTTCAGTCCCGGTGCTGATCGCATTGCTTGTTTGCCTGATACCCACCACCATCGGCGGATTGCTCAGCGCTATAGGCATAAGCGGAATTGACAGGCTGTTGCAGAGGAATGTTATAGCAACCAGCGGGAGGGCTATAGAAGCAGCAGGTGACATCGACGTTCTGCTGCTTGACAAGACCGGTACAATCACTCTGGGTAATCGCATGGCAACCAATTTCATCCCTGCTGAGGGTGTCAGGATTGAAGACCTGGCTGACGCTGCGCAGCTCTCCTCTCTATCCGATGAGACTCCCGAAGGACGATCGATAGTGGTGCTGGCAAAGGAAAAATTCAATATCCGGGGGCGGGACATAAAGACACTTCGTGCAACATTCATCCCGTTCACAGCCCAGACAAGAATGAGTGGCGTTGACCTTTTATCGGATAACGGCAGGATGCGCCGGATCCGGAAGGGATCATCGGAATCTGTCAGGACATTTGTTCAGAACAACAACGGGTTCTTCCCACAGAAGTTACAGGATATTGTTGCCGAACTGTCAGGGCAGGGGGCGACACCGCTGGTAGTGGCGGAAGACGACAGGGTACTCGGTGTGATTCATCTCAAGGATGTTGTGAAGGGAGGTATCAGGCAGAGGTTTGCAGAATTGCGGAAGATGGGAATCAGGACGGTGATGATCACCGGTGACAACTCACTGACTGCTGCTGCCATTGCTGCCGAGGCCGGCGTCGATGACTTCATGGCTGAAGCCAGGCCGGAGGATAAGCTGAAGCGCATCTGGCAGGAACAGGCTGGCGGTCACCTTGTGGGCATGATAGGCGACGGGACCAATGATGCCCCGGCCCTGGCACAGGCTGATATCGGTATAGCGATGAATTCAGGGACACAGGCAGCACGCGAGGCAGGAAACATGATTGACCTCGACAGCAATCCCACAAAGCTGATAGAGGTTGTTGAGGTTGGCAAGCAGTTACTGATGACAAGGGGGTCACTTACAACATTCAGTATTGCGAACGATGTTGCCAAGTATTTTGCAATTATTCCTGCAATTGCCGTATCGCTGTATTCAGGCGGGAGAACTGCCGGGCCGCTCTCAGCCCTTAACATCATGAACCTCGGGTCACCGGAGAGTGCAATCCTCAGCGCTGTGATATTCAACGCTGTAATAATAATCCTCCTGATACCGCTGGCGTTGAAAGGAGTCAGGTACCGGCCTGTATCCTCGAACAGCGCCCTGATCCGCAACCTCCTGTTATTCGGGCTTGGGGGCCTGGCAGCCCCGTTTGCCGGAATCAAACTGATTGATCTGCTGATCAATTTGTAGCAAAGGAAAACAACTGATTACATGTAAAAGTGATGAACACGAAAACGATTCTTATAGCATTGAAAGCCTTTATCCTGCTGACAATAGTGACCGGTATCATTTATCCTTTACTGGTAACAGGGACTGCCCGGATACTCTTTCCTGAAAAGGCGGGAGGCAGTCTCATAAGAAGGGACAGCGTGGTGGTCGGCAGCAGACTGGCAGGCCAGGAATTCGACAGTCCGGGATATTTCTCTTCCCGGCCTTCTGCAATTTCATATAATCCGCTTCCTTCGGGTGGCTCAAACTTAGGTCTGACAAATACGATTCTGGTGAACCAGTCAAATGAACGGAGACGAGAGTTCATTTCCAGGAACCTTACTGACACGCTTGCCGAAATACCGTCCGAAATGCTCTTCGCGTCAGCAAGCGGACTTGACCCTCATATATCTAAGGAGTCAGCCCTGCTGCAGGTTGACAGGGTTTCGCGTGAGCGCGGATATGACGATTCTCAGAAGCAGAGACTGATTCAGTGTATTGAGAATCTGACCGAGGCCCCGCAGTTCCTCATTCTCGGTGAGGAAAGAATAAATGTCCTGATGCTTAACCTTGAGACCGATAAGATAAAATAAAATGAATCATAATCCTGACAACAGGCCGAATCCTGACGAGATCCTTGCATCTCTTATCAGTGAGGAGGAAAAAAGCAGGCGGGGCAGGCTGAAGATATTCTTCGGTATGTGTGCCGGTGTGGGTAAGACATATGCCATGCTTCAGACTGCCAGGAATGAAAAAGCCAAAGGGACAGACATTATTGCCGGATATGTGGAAACTCATAACCGGAGAGAAACATCGGAGCTTCTGTCCGGATTTGAGCTTATTCCGAGGAAGACCTTCAAATACAGGTCAGCAGCCATTCAGGAGATGGACCTGGATGCAATCCTGGCGCGCAACCCGCACACAGTAATTGTTGATGAACTGGCTCATTCAAATGCGCCGGGCAGCCGTCACTCAAAAAGATACCAGGACGTCCTTGAGTTACTTGAATCGGGCATCAATGTCTATACAACGCTGAATGTGCAGCATCTTGAGAGCAGGTCGGAGACCGTGGCCCAGATCACAGGTATTGTGGTGAGGGAGACTGTACCTGATGAAATATTCGAGAAAGCCGATGAGGTGGAACTTATTGACATCACTCCGGACGAATTGCTTCACCGGTTTTCGGAAGGCAAGGTTTATACGCCGGAGGGATCACGGCGGGCTGTTAATAATTTCTTCAGGCTGGGCAACATTACCGCACTCCGTGAAATGGCCCTCAGAATTGTTGCTGACAGGGTTGACAGGCAGCTTCATGACTATATGAAGGACAAGCGTATCCGCGGACCATGGAAATCAGGTATCCACCTGCTTGTTGCCATGGGATACAGCCCTTACTCTGCGAACCTCCTGCGGTGGGCCAAGAATCTGTCATATACGATGGGTGCGCAGATTCAGGCATTGTATGTTGAAACATCACAAAAACTGTCTCCCGGCGACCGAAAGCAACTTGATGATAACATAAACCTGGCAAAAAGGCTTGGGATCAGGGTAAACATCATTACCAACAATGAAGTGGTACCTGCAATTGTGGAATATGCCCAAAAGGAGAATATCACACACATCGTCGTCGGGAAACCACGTGGCCGGAGCCTCTTGTCACTTCTCAGGGCAGCGAGATTTATCAACAGGCTTGTCCGGTTCAGCGGCAACATCGATGTATACATTATAGGAGCTGATCCGAAGGTAAGGGACCGGTACAGGAGAAGAGTCTCGATCCCGTCTTTTACATCAGGATTCCGGGAATACTTTATTGTGAGCCTGTTGATAATTCTTACATCATCTCTCTGTTACCCTCTCAGGGAGATGATCGGTTACCAGGCTGTGTCATTTGTGCTTCTGTTTCTTGTTTCTATCCTGGCTATCTTTTTCGGTACCGGTCCTGTTCTGCTGGCAGCAATCCTGAGTGCAATCATCTGGGATCTGATTTTTATTCCTCCCCAGTTTACCTTATACATTGAAAATCCGATTGATATCCTTTTACTTGTCATGTTCTTCATTATAGCACTTCTTAACGGCGTGCTCACATCGCGAACCAGAAGACAGGAAAAAAAGATAAGGGTAAGGGAGGAAAGGACAAATGCGCTTTACCAGCTTACGAAGGACCTTTCGGTAATATCCGGCACTGACCATGTAATCAGGGTAGCCTCAGGATACATCCGCAAATATTTCCACCTTGACTGCCGTATCTTTCTCAGAGACAGTACCGGAACAATTGATTTTCAACCTGACAGCGATTCAGGCACAATCATGACCATGAATGAAAAAAGCATAGCCGACTGGGTATTCAGAAACTCATTAAAAGCCGGCAGGTTCACAGACACACTTCCTTCAGGCGAATACACATTTTTTCCGTTGAAAGGGAACAACAGCACGATCGGGGTAATCGGAATAAAACCCTCAGGAATATTCACTCATGGGGAAGAGCAGTTCTGGGAGGCATGCCTGGCCCAGATAACAGGAAAGTTTGAGAGGGAGATCCTGAGGGAGGCAGCAAAAAAGACTTTTGTCCTGAGCGAATCCGAAAAACTGTACAAAACTTTGTTTGATTCCCTTTCGCATGAGCTCCGGACTCCTGTTTCGGCCATCCTCGGGGCTTCGGACGCATTACTTGCTAATGACTTCACCCCGGGCATCCAGCGGCAACTACATAATGAGATAAATACAGCCTCAATCAGGCTGAACAGGTTGATAGGCAACCTTCTGAGTATGTCAAGGATTGAATCAGGACTTATTACTCCCAGGCCTGACTGGACTGATGTACATGACCTGGCGAAGAGTGTCTCTGACCAGCTGCGGAATGAGCTGAAACCGTTCATGGCCGAAGTAATCATTCCGTCCGGAATGCCGCTCGTCCGCATAGACTATGGCCTCATGGAGCAGGCAATTTACAACCTTGTGCTCAATGCAACCCAGCATTCGCCGGAAGGAAGCCGCATAAGGATCAAGTTTTTCATCGACAACGGTATCCTGGTAATACAGGTGATGGACAGGGGGCCCGGATTTCTGCCGGATGAACTTCAGTCAGCTTTCACGAAGTTTTTTCGTGGCAGACAGGCAACAACCGGAGGCAGCGGCCTTGGTTTGTCAATTGTAAAAGGTTTTACCGAAGCACACAAAGGATCTGTCTCAGTTGAGAACCGGAAGAACGGAGGTGCCTTGTTTACGATGAGAATCCCGGTCGAGACTTCGGAAATCGGAGACATCTCTATTCAGCCTCCTGAAAATGAATGAGGGTCATGGCACCTGCTGCTGTTACAGTTTTGGCATGAATCCAGCCAGTGCAGCATTCATTTAAATGATTCGTCTTTAAGGCAAACTTAAACCTCTGTTAAGATGATCTTTATGAAGAACCTAAGCCTTAAAGTCATCATTCTGCTTGCAGTCATGATGGCTGTTTCTTCGCAGCTTTCCGCCCAGGAATCAGAACAGGTGGAAACGCTGTTCAACAGTGACACAAAACTGGGTTTCCAGTGGTCACCTGCCGTTAAATTCAACTCGATCCAGGGGGACATCGGATCGCTGCTTGAGGTAAACGGGGGAGTTCTTCTGAACAACTCTGCTATGTTCGGCCTTGCCGGTGGTGTCAATTTCGGACACCCAAGGGTGAACTACGGGTACTTCGGGCTGATGGCCCGGTATGCCCATAATCCTTCGAAGCTGGTTCATATCAGCGGTCAGGCCATTATTGCTTACGGTGCCACCAAGGACTACGAGCAGGAGAAGTCAAGCCTTTTTGACAACTTCTGGAATATCTACGGCACCGGTTTCTACATGATTGAACCGGGTGTGAACCTCGAGATTAACCTCAGGGAGAGGTCGCGCTTTGTAACAGGTGTGAGCTACAGGTTTGTGACAGGCCTTGATGAAGAAAGCACTCATGTATCAACCACAAATGTTACAAATAAGGAGATGAGCGGACTCAATATCATGGCCGGATTCATTTTCAAAGGGGGAAAGAAACGTTAAAACAATCATCTCACGTCTTAATATGAAAATGCCATACTTTGTCCGTACCATCACTGTTCTGGTAATCACTATAATAGCTGCTCCGTTTGTAGCAGGCCAGGATGACTGCAGGCGCGATTCCCTGGGTCTTGCCGGCATGTTCTCCGCAAGGACCGAGCAGTGGAAAGATGCATACAACAGTAAGGATGCATCAAACCTTATTCCCCTGTACACACCTGATGCACAATATATTTCATCGCATGTATCAGGACTGGTGGCGAACGGCAGGGAGAAGCTGATTGCCAATTTCCAGAACGGGATGAACATGGGAGGTCATATTGACCTTGTGGAAATTATCCGGATGGATGTCTCCTGCGGGCTGGCCACCCTCCTCTGCAAATACCAGGCAACAAACAGCGGCGTCACGGTGGCGGGCCGGAACCTTCTCATCCTGAGGAAGGTTGGCAGCGATTGGCTGATTGTGCTTCACATGACAGTTGTCTGACGGGCCGTACCCCTGGTCACAATCAGATTCAATACACTTTTCCCCGGGCGGGGATCCGGTAAAAAGCATTACTTTGTGTAAAATTTGTGGACAATGGAGAACCTGAATCTTGAAATAGAAACTGCCATTCAGATTTTGAAGACTCCACACGAGGTGTTTGAGGCAATAGTTGACCCGGCAAAGATGTCAAACTATTTCATTTCCCGCGGCAGCGGGAGGATGGAAGAGGGGAAGGTTATCATGTGGAGGTTCCCCGAGTTTGATTTTGAATTCCCGGTAAGGGTGGCCCGCATTGAAAAGGACAGTTTTGTCTCATTCCGGTGGGAGTCGGACGGGATTGACCTGCTGGTTGAGATGACCCTGACCCCCCGCGATCAGGGATCAACTGTCGTTCGCATCACCGAGGGAAAGAGGCAGCCGGATGAGGCAGGCCTGAAATGGCTGCAGGGGAACACACAGGGATGGGCAAACTTCCTTGCATGCCTGAAGGCCTATCTTGAATACGGGATCAATCTCCGGAAAGGTGCATTTGACTTTATGACAGATAAATGACCAGGATGGTAATTTCCGGTTTACTAGTGGCTGTTGCCGCATTGATGATATTCCTGGTTGTTATTAGTCCCGGCAAACCCCGTTCATGCCCTGCCGGTGATTCAGGCAGAAGCATTTGCGAAAAGATATTTGTACAGATCGGCGGCGTCCGCCAGGGGATGTTCATCAGGGGCGCTGACACCGCCAACCCGGTGCTGTTGTTTGTCCATGGAGGTCCCTCCTTCTCTGAATATTTCCTTGTTGAAAAGTATCCCACGGGTATAGAGGATCACTTTACTGTCTGTTACTGGGATCAGCGTGGCGGAGGGCTGTCGGTCTCACCGGAGGTGACAAGGGAGAGCCTGACACTCAGGCAACATGCCGCCGACATGATTGAGGTGACGCACTACCTCCGTGAGAGGTTCGGGAAGGAGAAGATATATGTCATGGCACACTCAGGCGGTACTGCTTTCGCCATCAGGGCTGCTGCCGATAACCCTCATCTGTTTCATGCCTATATCGGGATGGCCCAGGTTACAAAACAGGCTGAGTCTGAAAAAAGGGCCTGGAAGTATATGGTTGACCGGTATTCCGCATCGGGTAACACAAAAATGGTAACGCAGTTCGCAAAATACCCTGTAACCGAAGATGAATCATCTCTCCTGCCGTTTTTTAATTCTGTGCTGAGGGATAAGTCGATGCATGAACTGGGTATTGGCACCATGAGGAACATGAAATCGATAATGACAGGTGTTTTTTATCCTGTCTGGCTGTGCAGGGCCTATACCCTCAGGGAGAAATACAACATCTGGCGCTCAAAATTTTCATTTGTAAATAAGTCCGGGCTGAGGGCAGAGGTGCTGGCACTTGATATGGAAGAGGAGGTTCCGTCGCTTGAGGTGCCCGCATATTTTTTCAGCGGCAGGCATGACCTGACGGTAAACAGGGAATTGTCAGAAGAGTATTATCAAAAGCTGGAGTGCCCTCTGAAGGGTTTCTACACATTTGAGTATTCAGCCCACAGCCCTATGTTTGAGGAGCCCGGGAGGTTCCTGGAGATAATGGTTACTGATGTCGTGACCGGTAAAGCCAGTCTTGCCGACCTGTTATCTGCGGACTCTCTTCCTGATAACGTTATAGGCACAGAGATACCCTCCGGCGATGGCGCCGGAGAATCCTCCTCCGGTTTTGCCCCAGGCCGAGGCAAAATGGATGTTCTCAAGCGGACTGAATGAATCGATTATCTTCCTGCCGGGGTTTTGTGCAAAACCGTAAACCGCCCCTCCGGGGTTAAGGGTATATCGCTTTACCGTAAGCGGAGTGCCAACCTCGTAATAACCAACGGCATCACCGAAGCCTGGTATCAGCTGACCGAGCCTGCTGATAAAGGCATTTGCCACATACTCCTTTTTCTGTTCATATTCCTCTCGTCCGAGATGCTCCCAGTCGGTCAGGTAGTCAATGCAGCATACGGCTCCGACATCCTTGCCGGCTGGTGCCAGCCCGGAGTCGACCTGCCCGTAATCGACAAACGTGAAGCTGCGCCTGGAAAAATCGTCATGATTGTTTTCTGCAATGTCACCCTGTGATCTTACTGACCGGTCATATATGAACATTGAATAACAGCTGTGTCCGAGCTCCCTCAACGGTCTGTTAAACCCGAAGTAGACTGTCAGCAGGGAGGCACCTGTGTTCATCCCGGTGCACTCATACCTGAGTTGTTCGCCATACTCATGTGGCAGGATATCTGCCAGGGCAGGTATGGCGCTGTTGACCACTATCTCGTCTGCCGTGGCTTCAAGGGGAGTCTGCGAGGGGTGATTCCTTCTCCTGCAGGTCACTCCTGTTACCCTGTTGCCCTCTGTCATGATTTCAGTGACCAGGTGATTGAGCAACACCTCTCCCCCGTGTCTGATGATATATGCTGCCAGGTGGTCTGAAAGCCTTTGTGAGCCTCCCTTTATGAAGCTTGCCCCGTTGGTATAATAGCTCCCCTGGGCTATTGAGTAATATGACAGTGAAAGTGAGTACGGGTCATCATGGAAATAACCGAGGTTACCCAGTAGGATGAGCTTGAGGTCTTCGCTGCTGATTATTGAATCGAGGAAGTTGCCCACACTTATGTCAGTGTCGGTGCCGGCTGCCGTCCTCTTCTTCGTATTAAGCAGCTGATCATAGTAACGCGATATACCCTCCTTTTCATCCGGGAACATCTCCGAGAGGCGGACGGCAGCCATCTGCGGGTCATGTGGCACAGTCACGGCAAGGTCTCCCCTGATGAACCGGTAGAACTCCGGCACAGTGAGGAACTCCACGTTGCCTGTAACATTAAGTTCACTGAAGATCCGGTTCTTCATGTCGCGGTTGCCGGGGCCGTCCATCTCATGAAGGCCAACCTCGAAGGTGAACTCTCCCCTTTTAAATGTGGTGGCGCATCCGCCGGGGCGGCTGTGCTGCTCAATTACAAGAACCTTCATCCCTTCACGGGCCAGCTTCGCCCCTGCGGTAAGACCGCCGAGACCGGCGCCTATTACTATTACATCATATTTCATCCGGGTACTTTGTTATTCTTAGAAGCAAATGAATATAAACACCTTACTCATTTGAAATGAGTTAGGTTAAGCTACTTTGGGTTTATTTTATATCAGGAATGGGGTATCGGCGAAATTCCTTTGTCCTGTCAAACAGGTATCGGTAGGTGTTGTAGTTTTTCACCGGCACGCTTCCCACCGAAACGAATATTTTCCGCATTTTCGGATTGAAGTCGCCCACCCATGAGAATTCCACCTCGGTATAATGAGGTTTATGTTTGAGTGCTTCCCGCAGTTTGAGGATGAAAGCTGATTCAATCCCGAGTCCCTGGTACTTCGGGATGACGCCCATCAGCATTCCTCGTGCCCTGGTCATGGTCTTCCTGTTTTTCAGCCATAGGAATCGGATCAGTGACAACGGGTCAAGCTTCCCGTTGAGGTGCTTGAGAATCTGGTTAAGGTCGGGGAACATAAGGTAGATAGCTATCGGTTTTCCCTCGAAATAGGCAAGCCAGATGAATTCCTCATCAAGGATCACCTTCGCTTTTTTAAGGACGCTCTTGATATAGTCAGGTTCGAGGGGTTCGAAGTTGGCTTTGAAGGAGGCCCATGCTTCATTGAAGACCTCAGCGAAATCTGCAATATACCTATCCTGTTCCTTCCAAGTAAAGTGCCTGAATTCATACCCCGGTTTGGCGGCCACCCACTCTGCTATCTTGCGGAACCTGTCATCAAGCGGTCTGGTAAGGTCATAATGAAACCCCTCCATCTTATAGTAGACCCGGAATCCGTACCTTTCAAACAGTCCCTGGTAATAGGGAGGATTATAGGCAATCTCGAATGAGGGATGGGTGAATCCGTTCACCAGCAGTCCCCAGTATTTGTCGGTCTCCCCGAAGTTCTGCGGCCCGTCCATTGCCTCCATGCCTTTTTCGCGGAGCCACTCCCTGGCTGTGTCAAAGAGCATTCCGGCAGCCATATCGTC
This sequence comes from uncultured Rikenella sp., assembly GCA_964470815.1. Classification (GTDB taxonomy): domain Bacteria; phylum Bacteroidota; class Bacteroidia; order Bacteroidales; family VadinHA17; genus SR-FBR-E99. The sequence continues at coordinate 5,368 of CAYYEH010000021.1, read as the reverse complement.
ATCAATGCATTCGAAAAAACCGATACCCCCTGTAGGCTGGTCATAGGTGCCGGCAACCTTAAAGTCAATGAAGGCGGCTATGCGGCCAAGAAGGCTGTTGTCTTTCCCGGTAAGAACCCAGCGGGCTGCAGTGCCATGTTTATAGTACGGGTTTGTCACAGGATTGAAGACATTACTGATATGCCTGTCAAGGGGGCATACCCATACCGGGTCATCTCTGTATAAAACCCTGGGCGTGTCAAGGAACATTTTGGCTGTTTTCCTTTCGGTAACCTCTGTCAGCTTCATGTTTCTGATATTAAGTACCTCGCTTTCTATCTTTTGTAAACCTGCTCCACCACGGAACTGTATTTCTCATATATGAAGTTCCGGCGGAGCTTAAGTGTAGGAGAAAGCTCTCCGGTGGCGGGACTCCACGCTTCGCCGACAAGCCTGAACCTGCTTATTCTTTCGGGCGGACTCAGGCGCCTGTTGAGTTTGCTGATCTCCGCGGAGAAGAGGGAGAGCACTTCAGGATGATTAATAAGTTCATCATAGTTTGAATAAGAGACCTTATTTGACTCCTTCCAGTCTTCAAAGTATTTGAAATTTGGGGATATCAGTGCACTGGCGTACTTCTCATGTTCACCTATTACCATGATCTGGTCAATGATAGGTGACTCCCTGAAAATGTTCTCAACAATCTGAGGTGCGATAAACTTTCCGTTTGACAGTTTGAATATCTCCTTCTTACGGTCAGTCACCATGAGGAATTTACCCTCCTCCATGTGGCCTATGTCGCCTGTGCGGAACCATCCCTCATCATCGAAGACAGCTTTTGTCAGATCGGGGTCATTGTAGTATCCGAGCATGACATTCGGGCCCTTGCAAAGAATCTCTCCGTCATCGGCTATCTTCACCTCCACCCCCTCGATGGTCATACCCACCGATCCGAGTTTTACTTTTCCCTTTTCAGTACGGTTGATGGTGATTACGGGAGAGGTCTCGGTAAGACCGTACATGTTGATGATTTTTATTCCTGCCGCCCAGAAAACCCTTTCAAGCCGTGGCTGGAGGCTGGCGCCGCCGCATCCCACTATGCGTACTTTTCCGCCAAGGGCTTCGCGCCATTTGCTGAAGATCAGTTTGTCCGCCAGTCTTAACTTCCTCTCGTAGAACCAGCCGTTTTCGCCGAATGGTTTGTACCTCAGACCGAGATTCACTGCCCAGAAGAATAGAGACTTCTTTAATCCCTTAAGATTCTTGCCTTTAGAGGTTATCACGTCATAGAATTTCTCCAGCACACGGGGAACTGCGTCAAATCCGTCAGGCCGGATCTCTTTCATATTCAGGGCTATGGTTCCCATATTTTCTGCGTAGCAGATGGCAGCGCCGCTGTACTGTGTCTGGTAATTGCCCATCCGCCCTCCGACATGGCACAGGGGTAATATGCTGAGATACTTGTCGGCTGGCTGAAGATTGAACACTGATGCCGCCGAAATGAAGTTGCTGACCAGATTCCGGTGTGATAGCATCACTCCCTTGGGTTTACCCGTAGTGCCGGAGGTGTATATCAGCGTGGCGAAGTCGTCCGGAGCGATTTGATTCTTCAGAGCCTCTACTTCATGCCTGGTTGTGGAAGAACAGTGTCTCCCTCTTTCAACTACAGAAATCCAGTTCTCCTTGCCTTCGACCTCATCAAAGGTGATGACCCTGCATGATTCTCCGGTTGCAGCCAGGGCCGGTTCCAGAGTCCTGAAGAGTTTCTTGTCAGAGATGATTATCATCCTGGCGCCGGAATCCCGGATTATATACTCATATTCCGATGTTGAGAGTGAGGCAAAGACAGGGACATGCACCACCCCGATCATTGCCATCCCCATATCGGCAAAATTCCATTCCGGGCGGCTGGTGGAGACGGTAATGATCTTTTCTCCCTTTCTTAAGCCTGTCTCATACAGGCCATAACAGAAGCTGTATGAATACTCGATATACTCCTTTGAGCTGAATTTCTTCCAGGCGCCGTTTTGTTTGAAGCAGAGGGCGTCTTCCATGTCAAAGAGCAACCTGTACCTTTCGAGCAGGTCGAAGGTGCGCGTTACGTTATGATCCATATAGGCAATAGATTCTAAGTCAAGGTATGAGGCATCCCCCGCAATATAGTGAAAAACAATTTCACTCAGAGTATAATTCTTTCCGGATTCTTGTGGCCAGACCGGAGAAAACTGTACAGAATGCTGAATTAAACCTGTATTCATGACAGATAATTCATCCAGACCTGGTTTACGCTCTAGAGAACACTATAAACATGCGATTTGTCATTGTATAATGAATATTTGTTCATTTATTTTGTTGCATGAGAACAAAGGACTACGGAAAGGTTGAACAGATATTTGAAGCCGGGCTGGAGCTGATAAGCAGGGAAGGGATTGCCGGACTGACGATGAAGAGCCTTGCGGCGAAGTCGGGGATGGCCACCGGAACGCTTTACATCTACTTCCGAAGCAAGGAAGAACTCTTCCGGAGGATGTACCTCCATTACCGTAACAGGTCACTGGAGAGGTTCATGCAGGGTTATGACCCTGCAGAGCCATTCCGTATCGGGTTGAAAAGGATTTATATCAACTACCTGACGCACCGTATTGAACATCACAGCGAAAGCATATTTCTTGAGCAGTACTACCGCTCCCCGTATATAAACGAAGAACAGAATGCCCTGGCAGAGGCAATGAAACACCCGGTATATGAGGTCATTCAGAGGGGCAAGAGGGAACAGCTGATAAAGAATGACATTGATAATGAGATGCTCTTCCTGGCCATGATCGGATTCGTCCGCGAGCTGGCCGATGAACATGTGACCAAACAGTACAAAATGACCCCTGAGAGAATTGAGAAGGCATTTCAGCTCAGCTGGGACATGATCAAAATGTAGCTCAAACCGACAATCCAATAAATGAACATACATTCATCTTAAATCATATATCATGGACATACCAATCTGGCAGTATCTTGTTTCGATGCCTCTGTACATAGGCATCCTGATGATTCTTGTGGAGCTGATGCGCAAGTATTACAAAGCTTCAGCGATATTCTGGATCCTGGCGTTATTCACCTTCCCGTTATGGTCAGCCCAGCTTGAGGGGTGGTTCAGGTGGGTAAAGACCTTTTCAGTGCTCGTACCTACGGCCCTGATTTTGGGAATGGGACGGCTTGCACACGCTGATGACCGTCCCGGCTGGCTCTCATTTTTCCGCAAGGACTGGGTTTTATGGGCGCTATATGCAGTGCTGGGGTTGAACATATTGGAGGCTTCGCTCAAGGACCTGGCCCTGGGTAATTATTTCAATGCCATCTCCGGTTTCATTCTGATTGTCACCATACCGCTATTCAAGTCGAAAGGGAGACGTGACGGCTGGGCGTTCTCGAAGGGGAAGCCTTGGGACATGCTGGCCTATACTGATCCGATGTGGAACTTTCTTTACACCACCTGGAACATAGCCTTTGTATATGCCGAGAATCCGGGTTATGCAGCCAGTTCACTCTGTATCCTTCTTGCAGCTGAAATCTACCCGATCATCAAACGGCGTCCGGAGCTTTACGTGCAGGCGCGTGCTTACACCCTGGCGGTGCATATCCTGATACGCGCCACCTATGACATATTCACCCCGATAATGGATTCATCCGCCTTTGCAAGTGAGCGGGTAGTATGGTACTGGGGGCTGATTAACTTCGTGATGCATGTTCCTTATCTCTTCTGGTACTTCATTAAGAGGAGAAAAAGCTTCGAAGCCGACAGGGTTAATGAGCAGCAGTAACGAGGGCTGGCATATCCGCGTACCTCAATACCGGAACCCTTCTGCGGATTCAGACACCTGATTGTTGTCGTCTGGTCATTCTGATCTTTTAAGGCATCTGTTTTTTGTCTGCAGTACGTTTTTCCGGGTTACATGAGAGGCAAATGACAGATGCGACATATGCGACTATCACCAGGATCCTGTTATTACAGATATCTGCTTACAATATCCCTTTTTGAGAATGGTGCAGAGAGGAATCTCCTGATGACCTTCCAGTTGTTCAGCCATGAAATCTTCGCACCATGCCGGGTGTTATCAATCATCTTTCCAGCAAGGTAAGGGGCCACGGTGTCAGCCTCGTTGGCCAGTATGTTGTAAATCCTGATGAGCTGCCTGTTTTTTTCAGGGTCCTTTCGCACCTGGTTCATGGTCAGGTCGGTAAGAACCATTCCCGGGCTGATGGTTGCTACAATGACGGGGCCTCCTTTAACCTCTGCGGCAAATGCATCGGTGAAGTATCTTACCGCCCTCTTTGAGGTGCCGTACGGTGTGAGGCCGGTGATGCGGCGGCCGTCACTGCCGAGGCCCTCCATGTTGTAAATCGCGCCGTGACCCTGTTTCAGCATCCTGTTATAGGCCAGATGGGTGGCAAGCATGAGCCCTTTGACATTTGTATCGATTATCCGGGTAAAAATTCCGGCAGGCAGCTCATGAAAAGGGGTCTGATCGCTGGAGGTACCGGCGTTGTTCACCCAGATATCTACAGAGCCGAATGTGCTGACAGCCCCTTCCCACAGGCTTATCAGGTCTGCCTCAGAAGAGACCTCGCAAGGGAAGGCGGAATAGCGGTCTTCAGGGAATTCTCCCCTGAAGAGTTCAAATGATTTTTCAATTGTCTCCCGTGATGTGCCTGAATATGCCACGTTCCACCCTGATGCCAGGAATGCCTTTACGAGTGCGGCACCAATGCCGCGGGTGCCCCCGGTAACCACTGCGGTTTTCATTATTGTCTCGGTCAGTTAGAAAAGCAAATCTACAAATAATTCACTCCTGTCGAAGCCTGCTGACTAAGAGTAGTAAGGACAGTGAAACCGTGCCGGGATCAAAATGCAAGGCAGTTGACCGGCGGCTAATTCTTTCTGACAGCCAGGAAGATGATTGGCGTGCCATTCGCCGATAGTCAGCCGGATGTCAGGCAGGTCAGTCCTCTCCCTCCTCCAGTGATTGCATGAATGACTTTATGGTCTGTGCAATATCAAGTCCGGTTTCTTCCTTAAGAGCCTCCTCAATTTTATTGTCACCATATGCCCTGATAAACTTCTCCATCCCGAGCCTGTCAACAAGATACCTTGTAAAAGCACCGGATACCTGGTAGGAAGCCGGGTTGTTGTAAAACCGTCCTGTGGTGCTGTAAACCATCTCTTCCGAAAGCAGGCTTGTGTTTTCACGAGCCACATTACGGTCATTTTTAAAGCTTCCCGGGGTGAAAAAATACTCTGTACTGACTGCAAATCCTTCACTGAAGAAGCAGTAGGGGTTATGACCTGCAACCTGTTCTATCAGGCTGTGTGCTGCCTCATGCCTGAAAAGAGCGG
>CAYYEH010000020.1:13866-38550 GCA_964470815.1 uncultured Rikenella sp. | reverse complement strand
GCCACCGGCACGACGTCATGGCCGGCAAAGTCAGACCTAAGGTATTTGTAGTAGCCTGTTATGCCTATCATTGCGGCATTATCTGTAGTATATCTGAACTCGGGGAGGTAGAGGTTCCAACCCCTTTTCAGGGCCTCCCGGGTTGCAGTCCGTCTGAGTCCGCCGTTTGCCGATACGCCGCCGGCAATCCCAATTTCCCTGATTCCGGTCTCCTTTGAGGCCCGGACAAGTTTTGCAATAAGTATTTCAATAATTGTCCTCTGCAGAGATGCGGCAAGGTCATTCAGGTTTTTGGAAATGAAATCAGGGTCTTCACCCAGCCTGTCGCGGAGGAAATAAAGAAAACTGGTCTTCAGTCCTGAAAAGCTGAAATTCAGTCCCTGTATCCTGGGTTTGGCAAAATGAAAGGCATCTGGATTTCCTTCCGCAGCAAGCCTGTCGATGACCGGACCGCCTGGGTAAGGGAGACCCATCACCTTGGCGCATTTATCGAATGCCTCTCCGGCTGCATCATCGATAGTGTTGCCGATAAGTTCCATTGAGAGATGATCACGGATAATAATGAGTTGTGTATGTCCGCCTGATACAAGGAGGCACAGGAACGGGAACCGGGGAAGCCTGTTTTCCTTACCGTGTTCCATGGCGAAGTGAGACATGACGTGAGCCTGGAGGTGGTTCACGGCGATCAGAGGTATATTGCGGGCCAGTGCAAATCCTTTCGCAAAGGAGGTTCCCACAAGCAATGATCCCAGCAGTCCCGGTCCGCGTGTGAATGCAACTGCGCTGACCTTTTCTGCCCTTTTGCCTGCCATTGACAGGGCCTGATCCACCACCGGAACGATGTTTGCCTGGTGTGCCCTTGATGCCAGCTCAGGCACAACCCCTCCGTAGGCCTTGTGTACGGCCTGGTTGGCTATCAGGTTTGAAAGAACGTACCCGTCGCAAATCACCGCGGCGGAAGTATCGTCGCAGGATGATTCTATCGCGAGGATCGTAATTTCTGGTGCCATTTTTGTATCACTCTTTTTTTATAACTTCGCCAGCGGCGGGAATCTTTTCGTGAATGGCCAAAATTATTAAAAAAATCGTCAGGGTCCTTCTCATCACAACGGCAGTGCTGATTGCGGTGCCGGTTATACTTTTTCTGCTGTTGCAGGCACCACGGATCCAGACATGGGCCGTCAGCATGATTACCAGGGCTGTAACTGAAAATACGGGTGCAGAGGTCAGCATCGGGAGGGTTTCATACTCACTATGGCACGAGGTGGTGCTGGAAGACATTCTCTTCAGGGACCTGAGGGGTGACACTCTCCTGGCAGCCCGGAGAATTGACCTGAGACTACGTGAGATCAGGCCGTCACGCAGCATCTACAGGTTTGGCAGTATTGATATTCGCGGGCCTGACCTAAGGCTCGTACAGGATACAGTCGGCATAATGAACCTGACAGAGTATCTGATGTCACTGAGAACTGAAAGGGCCCGTGACACGTCAAAAACAATTGACATACGATTTGCTGATATTGATCTGTTCGACGGTTCGTTTCTACTTGCTGACATGTCAGATACTTCCGGTGTCATAGCGGGCAGTGTCAACTTCAGGAACATGCAGTTGAAAGGAATAAACGGGAAGGTAAGGGACCTTCGTATCATCCCTGATTCGGTGAGCATGGTCATCAGGGGGCTCTCTTTCAGCGAATCAGGAGGTTTTGTGAGCAGGAGCGTTGACATGAACATGGCTGTGACTGAGAGCAACCTCTATTTCAGGGAGATAGATATCCTGACTGACTCCAGCGCAATATCTGCTGAAAGAATACTGCTAATGCCCAGGGATACGGGATCATGGAGAGATTTTATCAATGAGGTCAGGATGGATTTCCTGTTCAATAATTCGGTGGTCAATACAACCGATCTGGCATTTTTTGTCAGGCCCCTTGCCGGAATCAGCGAGAAGGTAAACCTGTCAGGGAGGGTCACCGGCACAGTGGCTGAGATGAAGGGAAGGAATGTCAGGATTGACTATGAATCCGCCACAAGGCTGAGGTTTGACTTTGACATTTCAGGACTCCCTTCTTTCAATGACAGCTACCTGTACATTGATTTCACTGACATGAGGACCAGTGCGCCTGATATTGAAAGTTTCACGATACCGGGAATGAAACCTCTGGCATTGCCTGCCGTGGCACATGATCTTGGACTGATATCCTACAGGGGTAGTTTCACAGGGTTTACTACTGATTTTGTTTCATTCGGGAAGCTGACAACGGAGAGAGGATCATTTGACACAGACCTGTCGCTGAAGCCAGACGGTAAGAATACTTTTGGTTTCAGAGGTTCGCTCACCACCAGTGCTGTTGACCTGGGATATATCGCCAAGAATGAAGAGATGTTCGGGGGTCTCTGGATGCACGCTGAGATTGACGGTTCTATGAAGTCATTCAGGCATCTCACCGCTAACATAAACGGGGTGATTGACAGTGTTGAGATAAACAGGTATCTCTACAGGAACATAAACGTGGCAGGCACATATGCCGACAGGATATGGGACGGCAGTGTGGAGGTTCTGGAACCAAATATTGAGATGAGCCTCATGGGCAGGTTTGACCTTGAAAAAAGTATGCCTGAGTTTGATTTCACAATGAATCTGACCAGGGCTGACCTTCATACCCTTAACCTGGTAAAGAAGGACAGCATCTTCGACATGTCGGCGCTCGTAACAGCCAATTTCAGGGGCAACAGCCCTGACAACCTGGAGGGAGACTTCAGACTCATCAATTCCACGTTGCATAATTCAATAGGAAAGCTCAACATATACGACTTCCTTGTAAATTCAGCCATCATCAACGGGGAACCGAGGCTTACCCTCAAGTCTGATTTCGCGGATGCAGAATTAAGGGGACACTATACGTCTGATGCCATAGGGCAAAGCATCTCCCGGATGCTCGCAGAGATTTTTCCTTCAAGGTTCAATGCTCCGGAAGCAAAAAAAGGGGCAGGAAACCCGGTTGCCATGTTTACTGTTGACGCCAGGGTTAAGAAGATTGATAAACTGAATGATTTTCTGGCCACCGGGTTAAGCATATCAGAGGGAACAAGGCTTACAGGCCATTTCTGGTCAGAGAACCCTGAGATAATTGCTGACATTAAGTCTGATGCGGTGACCTTCAAGGGACTCCGCATGGGCAGGATGCAAATGACCGGTTCAGTAAAAGAGGGTAAAATGAAGATTGAGGTGGCTGCCGACACCCTGTTTTTGCCTGACAGGTCTGTACTGGGCAGCTTTACCCTCAGCGCGGGAAGCAGCAATGACACCGTTGACCTCGGAATGAGGTGGGATAACAAGGATGACGGACTCACCCTGGGGGAGGTGAACGCCAGGGGTTTCTTCAGCCTGGATGAGAATGACAGGCCTGTAATGACCATCGCCATACTCCCGGCCGGCGTTACAGTAAACCGCATCCCCTGGAATATAAGCGGTGCCAGGGTTGTCATCGATTCAACCAGAACCCTGTTTGACAATGTGCTTGTAAGCAGCCGGACAAATTACATAAGACTTGACGGGAAGATGTCACGTGACCCGGAGGAGAAACTTACCCTGAGCTTTGCCGGACTCAACATCTCTTACCTGAATAAGCTCATCGGCTCCGGTCATGTAGCAGCAGACGAGCCTTCAATGTTAAACTTTGAAGGGACTATGAATGGCAATGTAACCCTTTCTGATATTTTTGACAACCTGCTATTTGAAAGCAAGATCAATGTTGAAGACTTCAGGCTGAATGACAACAACTACGGCCTTATGACCATCAGCAGTGAATGGGATCCGGGAAGGAAAGTCGCTGTTATTGACGTAAGCAATGATTTTGCGGGCCGTAAATCGATTGACGTAAGAGGCAGCTATTCACCGTCAAATCGCCTGGCAGACATCACGGCCACCGTTTCGGACCTTCCGCTTAACATCCTTAATACCTTTGTAAGTGCCTTTGCATCAGACCTCAGGGGAGTAGGGTCAGGTACGGTCAGGATATTGGGGAGGCCGAAGCAACTGGAACTGCGTGGTGCGGTAATGGCAAAGGATGCATCGATGAAAATTGACTTCCTGCAGACGAGGTACAGTTTCACTGACAGTGTAAGGTTCTCACCTTCAGGTATCATTTTCAGAAATATTGCCATCTATGATGAAAAGAGAAACCGGGGATCCATTAACGGGATGATCACCCACCGTTTATTCAAGGATATCGGTGTCAGTCTGGACGTCAACATGGACAAGATGCTGGTTCTCAATACGAGGTCCAAGGACAGTGACAGTTTCTACGGCACTGCATATGCTTCCGGCTATGCAGGCATACGGGGAAACGAAGAGAAACTGGTTTTCAACATCTCAGCCCGTACGGCACCCAATACCGAATTTTTTATACCGCTGAATTCTTCTGCAAGCGTCAGTGACTACCCCTACATCGTCTTTGTTAACCCGGAGGAGCAGCAGGCTGAGCGGCAGCAGCCGTCACAGACATCTTTTGTAAGGCAGGAACAGGGCAGCAAAATTGAACTCAACTTTGATCTTGAAGTAACCCCTGAGGCAGAAGTGCAGCTTATCCTTGATGAGACCTCCGGAGGTGTCATAAGGGGAAAAGGTGAAGGGAAACTGAACATATCACTCAACTCCCGGGGTGAGGTGCGTATGGCAGGCAACTATGTAATCAGCGACGGTGACTACCTTTTCACACTTGGAAATATTCTCAACAAGCGATTCGCAGTGGAGGAAGGAGGTTCTGTTACCTGGAACGGGGCCATTGAGGATGCCACTCTGAACATCAGGGCCCTTTACAAGACCAAGGCCGCCCTTTCAGACATATTCGGTGAGGAGGAGTCTTCAAAGCTCACTGTCAAGCTTCCTGTTGAATGCATCCTCAGCCTCTCGGGCAGGCTGCTCAACCCGGCGATAAGCTTTGACATCAACCTGCCTACATCTGACGAGAGGACACGTGAGCTGCTGAGGGTGGCCATCGATACGGAGGAGGAACTCAGCCGGCAGTTCCTTTACCTTCTTGTGATGAACAGTTTTTATCCTGATCCCTCACTTTATAATGCAGGCTCTTCAACCGGAACATCCGGAGTGCAGACCGGTTCTCCCGTATCCCCGAACGTGGGGTTCACGACAACAACCGAGATGCTTTCAAACCAGCTCAGTAACTGGCTCTCACAGATAAGCAATGATTTCGATATAGGATTCAATTACAGGCCGGGAAGCGAACTCACGGACCAGGAAGTGGAACTGGCTCTCTCCACCCAGTTGCTGAATGACAAGGTGATCGTTAACGGCAATGTGGATGTAAGGGGAAACCAGGCTAATCCTGCAACCAGTGACATCAGGGGAGAATTCACGGTTGAGGTTAAACTGACTGACATGCTCAGGTTCAAGGTTTTCAACCGGTCAAATTACAATCTCTATTACCAGGTTCATCCCTACACCCAGGGTGTGGGGCTGTTTTACAGGCGCGACTTCAACACGCTGAAAGACCTGTTCATCAGGCCGGAAGAGACAAGAAGAAGGGACATAGAGGACGAGGATGAGGCCGGAGACAGATAACCTATCAACAACGGGCCCGTTTTATCAACAATCGGATACTTCCACGGGATGAAATCCGTTTTTTACTATATTCGCGCGATGATACATAAAAGCAAGTCAAACTGTTAACATATAAAAACACTTACAATGATATTAACTGGCATTTTATTACAGGGAACCGCAGCCACCGCAGCCGGAGAAGAGGCAACAATGTCACTGGCTGATCTTTATCTTGCAGGAGGTTGGGTTATGTACCTGATCACGCTCCTCTCATTTCTTGCGTTGTACATCTTTGTTGAAAGGTACCTGGTGATCAAGAAGGCTTCACAGAGTGATGCCAACTTCATGAACCGGATAAAGGATTACATGTACGAAGGCAAGGTTGACTCGGCACTGCAGCTCTGCAGGAAGACCAATTCCCCTCAGGCCAGGATGGTTGAAAAGGGCATAACCCGTCTCGGGAGGCCGCTGGCAGATGTGACAGCTGCCATTGAGAATGTTGGCAGGCTTGAGATACACAAGCTTGAGAAGAGGTTCCCGACACTGGCAACGATAGCAGGTGCAGCCCCGCTGATGGGTTTCTTCGGGACGGTCATAGGGATGGTTCAGGCCTTCTATGAGATGTCACTTGCAGGGAACAGCCTTGATATAAGCACCCTAAGCGGGGGTATCTATACGGCACTCATAACCACCGTGGGCGGCCTGATACTAGGGATCCTGGCATATTTCGGGTATAACCTGCTTGTCGTCAGGGTTGAGAATGTGGTGTTCCAGCTTGAGACCACCTCAACAGAGTTCCTTGATATCCTCAATGAACCGGTAAAATAGTGAACGATGGCAATCACCAATAAGAATAAAGTCAGTGTCCAGTTCAGCAATGCGGGCATGTCAGACATTGTCTTCCTGCTGTTGCTGTTCTTCATGCTGACCTCCACCCTGGTTCATCCCACGGCGCTAAAGCTGCTTTTGCCAAAGGGCACCACCCAGTCTTCAGCTCGTCCGATGACCACAGTATCCATTACAAAGGATCTTCAGTATTTCATTGAAGATCAGCCCATAGAGCTCGAATTTCTCGAGGCTGCGTTGCAGTCCAGGGTTGAAGACAGCCCTGAGATATACATTTCAGTGCATGCTGACAGGAGCGTTCCCCTGGAGTATGTTGTCAATGTAATGAATATTGCTGCGAAGAACCAATACAAACTGATACTTGCCACTACTCCGAAATAGCGCAGGGGAGCCTTTCACAAAGGAAAGGAAGCAGGGTCTGATCATCAGTGCGATAGCACACGTCATCCTTGCACTGCTGGTTATTTTTTTAACCTTCAGGGTGAGTATACCGGAGCCGGTGGAAGAGGGTCTTCTTGTCAACTTCGGTTTTGATGAAACCGGCAGTGGTTTGTTTGAGCCTGCTCCTGTGCCTTCATCTACGCCACCTCCGCCTGTCGCATCAGGTGATGAGGGAGGTGATGAGGCCCTGCTGACGCAGGATTTCGAGGAGGCAGTGGAGGCAGAAAAAAAAGAACCCAGTCCTGAAGAACTGAGGAGGCAGGCCGAGGCACGTGCTGCAGAGATAAGGAGGCAGATTGAGGCTGAAGCTGAGCGCAAGCGCATTGAACAGGAGGAGGCCGAGAAGCGGAAAAGGGAAGAGGAACAGCGGCGTATAGATCAGGCCAACGCCAGGGCCAGGGGCGCCTTCAGCAACCCTGGTAATGTAGGCACTTCAGGCCAGAGCCAGGGAGTGGCAGGCGGGCAGGGCAACCAGGGAGTTCAGTCAGGCACCCCTGATGCGCCCAGTTACGGGCCGGGAGGTGGCAAGGGAACCGAGGGCATATCCTTTGACCTCGGCGGAAGGTTGGCTAAGTCACTCATTAAACCTCCCTATGACCTCCAGAAAGAGGGAGTTGTCGTTGTTGCGATAACGGTAGACCGTAACGGAAATGTCACCGATGCGACACCGGGTATGAAGGGATCAACGACACTCGACGGGGATCTCCTTAAGCTTGCAAAGGAGGCTGCCCTCAAGACCACATTTGAGAGTAAAAATGATGCCCCGATAATTCAGAAAGGGACCATAACCTACATCTTCAGGCTAAAATAGAAACCTGTTCGGAGGGACAGTTCTGCCAGGGCACGTGGAATTATCAGAACAGCTTCATTGCCAGGTCATAGATGCCTGTCAGTTTTATTGCTGAAGCGAATATTGCAAGCAGGAGGATAATGCGGACCACTTTGGGTCCCCAGCTTACTGCCACCCTTGATCCAAGCCAGCCGCCCACTCCCTGGCCTACAGCGATCACGATGCCGTAGAGATAATAGACCTGGTCACTCAGGATAAAGACTGTAAGTGCAATGGCAGTCATTGCTGCAACTATCAGCACCTTATGGGCATTGGCCCTGGTGAGTCCCATTCCTGTCCCCAGCACCAGGGCGCCCAGCAGGAAAAAACCGACGCCAGCCTGGATAAAACCGCCATAAATGCCTATAAAGAAGAAGATGACCGGCACCCACCAGCGCCGGCGCATGGCAGCTGAGTGGGCACGGTCACGTACCCACTGTTCCGGTTTATAAAGAATTATGAAGAACATGACGATAAGCAGTCCGCCTATGAGCAGTTCCATAATTCTCTCGTTTATCCTGACTGCGACAATTGACCCGAGCAAGGCGCCGGCAACGGAAGGTACTGACATCCATAGACCTTCATCAACGGTATATAGTTTCTGTTTTCTGAAGCTGATGCTGCTTACCAGGCTCTGTACAAAAACGCCGATACGGTTTGTGCCGTTGGCGATGTTTGCCGGAAGGCCAAGGAACATCAGTAGCGGGAGAGTAATCAGCGAACCGCTGCCGGCCAGGGTATTTACAAATCCTGCAAAGAGGCCGGCGGCTATGACAGCCAGGTACATGTACCATTCCATAGACAGAGGGATCTATCTTTCCAGGACCTCCTTTACTGCCATCTGGAGGTTGTCAGTCAGGTCAGTGTCCTTGATGACATAATCAGCGATCCCCTTACGTGCGAACTCAAGCACCACTTCTCCCTTTTCCTGTGCCGAAAGCATGATTACAGGGATACCTGGAGCCAGCCTGGTGATCTCATCATAAGCCTCCATGCCATTCATCGGAACCGATTCCTCCTTCAGGAAATAATAATCAAGGATTATGAGGTCAGGCATTTCATCCAGCGCCGCAATGCAATCCTCAGCATAGGCAAATGACCTGACCCTGTAGCCGACTGCCTCAAGCCTGTTTGAAACGAGGCTGGTGACAACAGGATCATCATCCACTACGAATATCAGGTTGTCAGACCGGGGATCAACTTTTTCCATAACAGCAAAAATAATAAAGGAAATGGTATTATCCTATACGGCAAACAGCGGGTAGTCTTTCATCATCCTGACCACCTTTTCGCCTACAGAGGCCTGCACTGATTCATTGTCTATATTTACAAGCACTTCATCAATAAGCTGCACGATAGTTCCCATGTCTCCCTCCTTAAGTCCGCGTGTGGTAATGGCGGGTGTGCCAACCCTGATGCCTGAGGTCAGGAATGGTGAACGGGAGTCGAATGGGACCATGTTTTTATTTACTGTTATATGTGCCTTTACCAGGGTGTTTTCCACTTTTTTGCCTGATATTTCCGGAAAGCGTGTTCGGAGGTCAATAAGCATGGAGTGGTTATCAGTTCCTCCCGAGATCACCTTGTAACCGAGTGAGATGAATGCATCGGCCATTACCGAGGCATTTTTCTTAACCTGCTTCTGGTAAGTGCGGAATTCCTGTGTCAGGGCTTCTCCGAATGATACAGCCTTTGATGCAATGACGTGTTCCAGCGGTCCTCCCTGTATACCTGGGAAGACGGCGGAGTTAAGCATTGCCGACATCATTTTTATTTCGCCTTTTGGTGTGGTCACTCCCCATGGATTCGGGAAGTCTGACCCCATCAGGATGATGCCGCCACGCGGGCCCCTGAGGGTTTTATGAGTGGTTGAGGTTACTATGTGTGCATATTTCAGCGGGTTATCAAGGAGACCCGCTGCTATCAGGCCTGCGGGGTGTGCCATGTCGATCATGAGCATCGCTCCCACCCTGTCAGCAATGGTCCGCATACGGGCATAGTCCCATTCCCGTGAATAGGCTGAAGCGCCTCCGACAATGAGCCTGGGCTTCTCACGGAGGGCTACCTCTTCCATCATATCATAGTCTACCCGTCCGGTTTCCTCCCTGACACCATATGCCACAGGCCGGTATAGTATTCCTGAGGAGTTTACAGGTGAGCCGTGAGAAAGGTGTCCGCCATGTGAAAGATCGAGGCCCAGGAAGGTATCACCCGGTTTCAGCACAGTCAGAAAGACAGCCATGTTGGCCTGGGCTCCTGAATGGGGCTGAACGTTTGCGTATTCGGCACTGAAGAGTTTTTTAAGCCTGTCAATGGCAAGCTGTTCAACCTCATCAACCACCTCGCAGCCGCCATAATATCTTGCTCCGGGATAGCCCTCGGCATATTTGTTGGTGAGCACTGAGCCCATTGCCTCAAGCACCTGCGGGCTGACAAAATTCTCTGATGCAATAAGTTCAATACCGTCTGTCTGGCGCTTGCGCTCGCGGCCGATCAGCTCAAATACAGCACTGTCTCTTTCCATGATTACGATCTTAATTCGGTCAATATTAATCTCTTCCCCGGTTACGGGGATAACTGGTAGTCACCGGACAAATATACATTATTCCTCTGAGAACTGTCTGAGAAGTTCACGATAGGCAGAAAAGATCCTCGACTTTGAGATGAACCCCACATAGCGACCCTTATCCAGGACAGGGAGGTTCCACGCACCTGTCCTTTCAAAGGCATCAAGGACGGCGTCTCCCCTCTCGCTCAGGTCTATATATGAGGGAGGGATGGTCATCAGGTCTCTGATGGTCAGCTTATCATAGAGTTCAGGATTGAACATCTTGTCACGGACATCATCAAGCAGAACCACACCCTCAAGGATATTGAACTCATCCACCACGGGAAATATGTTTCTGTTAGAACGGGCAATCTGTTTGACGAGGTCACCGAGGTTACCTTCAGGGTTGACGGTAAGGAGGTCCTTTTCAACCTCCTTTGTCCAGTCAAGCAGTGTCATCACAGCCTTGTCCTTGTCATGGGTAATAAGCTCGCCGCTTATGGCCAGCTGTTCATTGTATATAGAGTGTTTCTGGAATGTCTTCTGTGTAATGAAGGCTACAGTTGAAGTGAGGATAAGCGGTATGAGCAGTCCGTAACCCTCTGTGATCTCAGCGATAAGGAAAATGGCTGTCAGCGGTGCCTGGAGAACTGCCGAGAATACTCCTGCCATTGCGGTAAGGGTGAAGCTGCTTTCGACCAGTGTCAGTCCGAAAAGATGGTTTAAGAGAGAGGAGAGGAAATATCCTGCCACTCCTCCGGTAAAGAGCACCGGGGCCACAATGCCTCCAACGCCACCTGCACCGTTTGTGGAGGCGGTTGCAACAACCTTCAGGATCAGGAGGCCGGCCATCAGGATGGCAAATGCCCAGAAGCCGGATGCCATTTCTCCGAACATACGGGTACCCGGGGCAATACCTGATTCGGAGTTAAGCAATAACATCACCGTATCATACCCCTCACCATAGAGGGCCGGATAGAAGTATATCAGGGCTCCGAGAACAAGTCCTCCCGTCACCAGGCGTATCCACTTGTTCCTGATCCTGGTGTAGAGCTTCTCAATGCCCACTGTTGCCCGGGTGAAGTATAGTCCCATCAAACCGCAGAAGACTCCGAGGATAAGGTAATATGGCAGTTCTCCCAGCATGAAGCTCTGCTTCACCTGGAAGGAAAAGAGCACATTGTCACCCATGAAGAAATATGCAACGGTGGCGGCTGTTACCGAGGATATAAGCAGGGGCACTATTGATGACATTGTAAGGTCAAGCATCAGCACCTCAAGGGTAAAGAGGACACCTCCGATGGGAGCCTTGAAGATGCCTGAGATGGCGCCTGCAGCACCGCATCCGAGGAGCAGAGTCACATACTTGTAGTTGAGCTTGAAATACCGGCCTATATTCGATCCTATCGATGCACCGGTGAGGACTATAGGGGCTTCAGCACCCACTGAACCTCCGAATCCGATGGTAAGTGAACTGGTCAGTATTGAAGACCAGTTATTATGCGGCTTTATGTAACTCTTACGCCTGGAAATTGCATATAGGACCCTGCTTATACCATGGGAAATATTGTCACGCACAAGATATTTTAATACCAGCACAGTGAGGAATATTCCGAACAGAGGATATGCCAGGGAGAGTACACCCCCGGCACCCTTCATCACTCCCTGTATGAAAAGGACGTGGGTATAGTGAATGGCATTTTTCATCACCCCTGCAGCCAGCGCGCTTACGAGGCCGACAGCAAAACTGAGCATGTAGATCATTGTCTGCTGCTCGGTGAAGAAAGTTTTTAACTGCCTTAACAGCCTATTAAACAGGACTTTCAATTCTACAACAAAAATTGAACATTATAGACAAGTTACAAATATAGAATAAAATGAGGAGCAGAGGTTTATTTTGGTAAGTTTGGGATATTTTAGATTCATGATCCGATTTGAAAGGCACAGGCTGGCCAACGGGCTGAGGGTGATAGTCCACCGTGACGCTGCAACACCGATGGTCACCACCAATATTCTGTATGATGCCGGGGCCAGGGATGAAGACCCCGAAGCCACCGGTTTCGCTCATCTGTTTGAACACCTGATGTTCGAAGGGACCCGTAATGTGCCTCTGTTTGACGTTCCTGTCATGATGGCCGGAGGAGAAAACAACGCATTTACAAACAATGACCTGACAAATTACTACATTACCATTCCGGCCGGCAACCTTGAGACTGCGCTGTGGCTGGAAGCTGACAGGATGAGAGGTCTTGACCTTGCGGAAGAAAGGGTTAACAACCAGAAGAGCGTGGTCACCGAAGAGTTCAGGCAACGATATCTCAACCAGCCATACGGAGACATACAACTCCTTCTAAGGCCCCTGGCATACAGGGTCCATCCATACCGCTGGCCTGCCATAGGGATGGATATCAGTCACATAGAAAAGGCTGATGCAGTATCTGCAAGACATTTCTACGACAGGTTCTACACACCGTCAAATGCGATTCTCAGTGTGGCAGGCAATGTTGACCCTGACGAGGTTTTCATGCTTTCGGAAAAATGGTTCGGTGACATCTCAGGCGGGATTGTCAGCACAAGGGTCCTTCCTGCTGAACCTGAACAGGATGCACGCCGTGAGATGACGGTTGAGAGACAGGTGCCAGCAGCACATCTGATCATGGCCTTTCATATGGGCGACAGGGCAAGCCGCGACTTCTACATTCTCGACCTGCTCACAGATATACTGGCCGGGTGTGACTCCGCGCGGTTCCCGTCAATCCTGGCAAGAAAAAAGGAGTTGTTTACCGATGCAGACATTTACCTCACCGGTGAAGCCGACCCCGGCCTTGTTATCTTCAGCGGCAGGCTCAGGAACGGCACCGACATCACGAAAGCGGAAGAGGCCGTAACGAATGAACTTCAGAAAGTGTCAGCAGAGCATGTTACCGCTGCCGAGCTTGAGAAGGCCCGAAACAGGTACGAATCACACAGGCTGATGTCATATATGAGCGCCTCCAACAAAGCCTTCGGCCTTGCCTATCATGAACTTTTTGGTGATGCCGGTGCAATCAACAGGGAGAATGAACTGTACATGAGTGTTACTCAGGAGGAAATAACCTCAGCATCAGCCAGAATCTTCAGGCCTGAAAACAGCAGTGTCATTCATTATCTACCGTCAAAGCGATGAAGAGCAAAGATAAAAAGGCAGTTCCTTCTATTCTAACACCGTCGGCAGGAGAGACGTCATTTCCTGAACCTGTACGACTGGGCAGCGGTGTACCGGTATACCTTCTTGGCAAAGGGACCGTTGACCTGCTGAGGGTTGAATTTGTTTTACAGGCCGGACAGGTTTTCGAGGAACAGCATCTTGCTGCCTCCACCACAAGTGCCATGCTGACCGAAGGCACACTCCGGTTCAACGCTGTCACCCTCAATGACCTGATTGACAGTACAGGTGCCGCGCTGACACATTCAGCAGACAAGGAAACGGCAGGACTTGTCACGGTTACCCTGGCAAGAAAACTTGACGAGGTTATGGCTCTGACACAGGAAGTTCTCTTCACTCCATCCTTTCCGGAGAATGAATTCAGGATGTTGACAGACAAAAGATTACAGGCTTTTCAGACCTCCAGGCAGAAGACCTCTGTCATAGCAAGGGAGGCCTTTTATGAGGCACTGTGCGGTGAAGCAAATCCTTACGGGCGTATTACCAGGGAAGCCGATTACCGGGCCCTCAGTCCCGGTCACCTTCGTCATTTTCATGAAAAGAACTATTTAACCGGGAATATGTATATCACCGTGGCCGGAAGGAATCCTGAGCAGGCGCTGCCGGTTCTTGAAAGGCATTTTGCATCTGCCGGAAAGGAAGCAGGGAAGGAAAGGATGCTCCCCCCGGTGACGTTTGACACTGCCATGCCCCGCCGCATTTTCCTCGATGTCCCTGATTCGGTGCAGAGCACGGTGAGGGTAGGCTGGAAGGGTATCAAACGTGATCATCCTGATTATCTCCCCCTTCAGGTTGCCACCATGATACTCGGAGGCTACTTCGGTTCCAGGCTTATGAGGAGAATACGGGAGGAGAAGGGTTATACATACGGAATACAGGCTGTATCAGGTGCTTTCAGCAATATAGGATACATAACCATCATGACTGACGTGGCCAATGGCTACCGTGAAGAGACCCTGGAAGAAATATGGAATGAGATACGTAGGCTTCAGAATGAAGAGGTAAGCGACGAGGAGATGACCCTGGTGAGAAACCACATCATGGGTGAGATTGCCCGTGCCTTTGACGGCCCCTTTACGGTGGCTGACACTTTACGAGGTGTTGTTGACTATAATGCCGGATATGATTATTTCACCAGGTATGCGGAGACAGTGAATACCATAGAACCCCGAAGGCTGACAGAGGTCTTCAATACCTATTTCAGCGCACGGGAGGCATATGAGATAATTGCCGGAGGCCGATGAAACTGTTGAAGCCTATAGTGAGGGTTCTTGTCACTGTTCTCATTGCAGGGCTGTCTGCCATGCCTGTTTCCGGGCAGGATGAGACTCAGCCCCAATCCCCTCTTCTCGATATGGTTACGGTTGATCCGTCAACCGGTTTCGCGATCATCCGGTGGCAACCCTCCTCCTCCCCGGATGTAGGGAGTTACGTCGTCTATACATTTTCCGGAGGTACAGCAACTGCAATTGACACTGTCAGATCACCATATATCACTGAATATACGCACACTGCATCGGCAGCAAGGTACAGGAGTGTTGCATACGTGGTGGCAGCCGTTGACTCTTCACTTAACATCAGCCCTCTCAGCAACAGCCTGGGCACAGTATGGCTCGCTGCTGAAGAAAACATCTGTACCGCAGCTGTAGCCGTAACCTGGACCCGATATGAAAATCCTTATCATCCAGCAACCGGTTACCTTTTAAATATCATTACTGATGCAGGAGTAAGCCTTCCAGGAGTAATGTTGCCTCAGGAGGATACCAGTTATACTTTCACAGGCTATGAACCGGAGACGGGATATTGTTTTCACATCACTGCTGTTGCCGGCGGAACGCCCCTGGCTTCATCCAACAGGGGATGTGTCACCACCGGCAGCGAGGTTCCCCCGGCGTGGATGAGAATAGATGCCATTGTCGTCAGCCTGACCGGGATGAGGATATACGCCTGGTATGACCCGGCTACCGTAATGGATATGTTCAGGCTTTATCGTTACAGTTCAGCCTCATTCTCCTGGGAAGTGGCCGCAACGTCGGCAGGCATGGCCGGAGAGGTTCTCTTTAATCTTCCAGGTGCTGATACCTCGTCTGTCAATCTGTTCAGGGCTGCTGCCATTAACAGTTGCGGACTGGCCACCACCTTCTCGGATCCGGCACGCAATATTGTTCTTGAAATATCACGTGCCGGCACGCGCATTGACTTGCGCTGGAACAGACCTTCATCGCCCGGAAACGAGCTCTTTTCAGTATGGCGTGACAGCGGTGATGGCCCTCGCGAAGTGGCAGCCGCCCTTTCTGATACAATCTGGACAGATGACTATGAAGGGTTCGCCGACGATGTCACCGCCGCTACGGTTGTATATTATATAACCGCAACAGGCAATTCCTCACCGCCAGGAGCACCTGTCCACCTTTCTTCTGCTGCAATTATAGAGGCTACTGAAAACATATTCATGCCCAATGCATTCACACCGGCCATTCCAGGGGAGAATGCCCTCTTCATTCCGCAATTCACGTTTACGCCTTCCGGGTATGACTTTCGGATCTGGTCAAGGAACGGAGTCCTCCTCTTCAGTACAACCGACCCTGCAGATGGATGGGATGGAAGGTACAACGGAACTCCGCTGCCTCCGGGAGTATACCTCTGGAGCCTGAGGGTGACAACACCCTCAGGGAGGACCGAAAACAGGAACGGAACGGTTACAATCCTGCCATGACTTCCAGATAAATAATGACCCGTTTTTTGTATCTTTGTCATTCCTTTGCAGGAAATTGCTGATGGTTAAGACAAAGACTAAGATATTCACCACTGAAGATATAAGTCGTATTGATTCGGAATACCGCCTGCTGACAGACAACCTGTTCAGGTGTGACAAGCCTGGTGACAGGGAGTTGATCGACAAGGCCTTCAGGTTTGCGAATGAGGCTCACCGTGACATGTACCGCAACTCGGGCGAGCCCTACATCATTCACCCAATAAACGTTGCCAGGATAGTCAATCAGGAGGTAGGTCTCGGGGCCAAGTCAGTTGCTGCTGCACTCCTTCATGATGTGGTGGAGGATACCGGTATCCCGCTTGAGGACATCTCCAGGGAGTTCGGGCCCAAAATTGCGAACCTGATTGACGGTCTGACAAAAATCTCAGGCACATACAACAAGGAGACCAATTCACTTCAGGCAGAGAATTTCCGCAAGATGCTCATGACCCTGTCTGATGACTTCCGGGTCATTCTCATCAAGATAGCAGACAGGCTGCATAACATGCGTACACTTGATTCGATGCCGGAGCACAAGAGGATGAAGATTGCCGGTGAGACGGTTTATCTGTATGCTCCTCTGGCTCACCGACTGGGGCTTTTCGCCATCAAGACGGAACTTGAGGATCTCAGCTTCAAGTTCAGGCATCCCCGCATTTATGATGAGATAGCCCGGAAGGTCAAGATGGATGAAAAGAAGAACCTGGCTCTTATCAACAGGTTCAGCCTTCCGATTATTGAGGCGCTTAACAACAACAATATAATCTTTGACATCTCCGGAAGGTTCAAGTCAATCTACTCAATCTGGAAAAAGATGCAGTCAAAGAGTGTCCCTTTTGAGGAAGTATATGATCTGCTGGCTGTAAGGATAGTTTTTGAGCCGGGTCCGGAGATGAGTGAGAGAGCCCAGTGCTGGCAGATTTATTCACTGATCACAGATATCTACACTCCCAAGCCTGACAGGCTACGTGACTGGATAAGCCGGCCAAAGCCAAACGGTTATGAGGCGCTTCACCTGACAGTGATGGGCCCTGAAGGGAGGTGGGTTGAGGTGCAGATAAGGAGCCAGCGAATGGATGACATTGCCGAGAGAGGTTTTGCCGCCCACTGGAAATACAAGGGAGACACATCCCAGTCGGAGAGTGAGCTTGACAAGTGGCTCAAGCACATAAGGGAGATGCTTGCAAACCCGATGTCTGACCCTCTGACTTTCCTTGATGATTTCAAGATGAGTCTCTTCTCATCGGAGATAATGGTCTTCACACCCAAGGGGTTGCTGATAAACCTTCCAAAGGGAGCCTCAGCTCTTGATTTTGCATATGAGATACATACCGATATTGGCAACCGGGCTATCGGCGCCAAGATCAACTACAAGCTTTCTCCGCTCTCCTCCACCCTTCAGAGCGGAGACCAGGTAGAGATCATCACTTCCAACATAGCGAGACCCGAAAAGGATTGGCTTGAGTATGCGCATACCGCCAAAGCCAGGAACGCAATCAAGGATGCCCTCAGAGATCAGTCGACTGACCGTATACAGAAAGGAATGGAGATGCTTGAGCAGAAGCTGAGTGAACTTGGGATACTCCCAAATTCGGATATCATCAAAAAACTGCTTGACAACTATGATCTTCTGAACAAGGATGAGCTGTATTCACGTATCGGTCTGGGCCTGATCAATCTCGAGGACCTGCGCAAAATACTGAAAAAAGCACCTGAGGGAAGCCTGCGCAAATACTGGAAGCTGGCAATAGGAGGCGTGACACGCAAGACTCCCGAATCAAAAGAACAGGTACCTGTTCCCGGGACGATAAACAAAAACCAGCCCTACCTTCTACGTGAAAATGTAGATCAGGGGAGCAACTCGTACATTATTGCCGGTTGCTGCCAGCCTATTCCAGGTGATGAGGTTGTGGGGTATATTGATCATTCCAATTCAATCATTGTCCACAAACCCAAATGCCCTGTCGCTGTCAAACTGATGTCAAGCGAAGGCAACAGGATCATCCCGGTGAGGTGGACAATACACAAGCTTGCCTCCTTCCTGGCCAGTATCAGCATCAATGGAATAGACCGCATAGGCCTGCTCAACGAGGTGACTACAATCATCTCAAAGGAACTTAATGTCAATATAAGGAATGTCAACGTATCCGTCTATGACGGGATCTTTGAGGGAACCATTGACCTTTATGTGCATCATACCCGCGATCTGAACAACCTGATTATGCAACTGTCAAACCTCAGGGGGATTGCCAGTGTTAAGCGGATCGAGGAGTTTGTTGAATAGGTGTGCATCAGGCAAAACCAGCATCGGGAATGTCAAACGAAGAAGCAAGGAGGGTTGTAAGGCAGGTGTTCACGGAATATCTTGTCAGGCACTCGCTCAGAAAGACTCCTGAACGGTATGCAATACTGGATGAGATCTATTCGAGGGAGGGGCATTTTGACATTGAGTCACTCTTCAACTACATGAAGGACAAGAACTACCGGGTATCCCGGGCCACCCTGTACAATACGATAGACCTGCTGCTCGAATGCAAGCTTGTGACCCGGCATAAGTTCGGTCATAACCAGGCGCAGTATGAAAAAACCTACAGGTCAGGGCAGCATGACCATCTGATTGACACCCGCTCGGGCCGGGTTATTGAATTCAGTGACCCGAGGATCAATGATATAATTAAAAGTGCCTGTGAAGAGAACTCCTTCGTCTTCCATCATTATGCACTTTATGTTTACGGTATCCAGGAAGAGCGTGAAGAGTAAACTGCCATCGGCGCCGTTTTATTTTGTAACTTCGAACCTGTTTTGTTTAATCTGGATTTATTGAAATAATGAATATTGACATTTTGCTGGGACTCCAGTGGGGAGATGAGGGTAAAGGAAAGATCGTTGATGTACTTACCCCTGATTATGATATAGTTGCCCGCTTTCAGGGTGGCCCCAATGCCGGCCACACCCTTGAGTTTCATGGTGCGAAGCATGTGCTTCACCTGATTCCATCAGGGATTTTTCACGAGGATAAGATAAATGTCATCGGCAACGGGCTTGTGGTTGACCCGGTTGTTTTCAGGCACGAGGTAGAGAGCCTGGGGATAGGCACTGCCGCTGTTCGCAAGAGGTTGCTTCTGTCACTCAAGGCTCATCTGATCATGCCCACGCACAAGTTGCTTGATGCAGCCCACGAGGCATCACTGGGTGATGCAAGGATCGGGTCTACTCTTCGCGGGATTGGTCCGGCATATACTGACAAGGCATCAAGGAACGGGATCAGAATCGGAGACCTCTTCAGGAAGGATTTCAGGGATGTTTACCATTCGCGTGTAAGCGAGCATATGAGGTTGCTACAGGGCTATGGTTACAGCGGCGGGATGAAAGAGCTGGAGGATGAATGGTTTGATGCTGTGGAATATATGAGGCAGTTCACCACTGTAAACGCTGACTATTACATTGAGACGGCTCTTCGCAATGGCAGGCGTGTTCTTGCCGAGGGTGCCCAGGGTACGATGCTGGATATAGACTTCGGCACCTACCCGTTTGTCACCTCTTCCAGTACGGTGGCTGCCGGTGCATGTACCGGTCTGGGTGTGGCTCCCGGACGCACCGGTGAGGTATTCGGTATCTTCAAGGCTTACTGTACCAGGGTGGGCAGCGGGCCTTTTCCTACTGAGCTTGAGGATGCCAATGGCCAGATGATGCGTGACCGTGGCAACGAGTATGGCGCAACTACAGGCAGACCAAGGCGCTGCGGCTGGCTTGACCTTCCCGCTCTGAAGTATGCCATCATGATCAACGGTGTGACCAGGCTCTTCATGATGAAGGCCGATGTCCTCTCAGGTTTCAGTGAAATAAAGATATGCAAGTCATATGTGGCAGGCGGCAGGGAGCAGACGGAACTGCCATATTGCCTTTATGATATCGAAGGACTCAACTACGTCACCTTCAAAGGATGGCATTCTGACATCACCGGCTGCCGCAACCGGGATGAACTGCCGGCTGAACTTAAGGACTATATTGCTTATATTGAAAGGGAAACGGGTGTTCCGATAACCATCGTCTCCGTTGGGCCGGACAGGTCTGCGACCATTACGCGGTAGGCTGCATTACTCCTTTTTATAGACCCAGGCCTCGCTGTCAATCCTGTCGGTAATACCTCCAACAGCATTCCATGCCTGGTGCAGGTCAGGGAATGAGCTGGCTGAGACAAGCTGCCACCTTCCGCCATTCATATCAACTATCCGGGCATCATAGCCAAAGCTCCTGATATGCTCAAGCCAGGCATCAGCATATGCCGGAGTAAGAAAACTTCCGACGATCACATGATACCCTGAGATCATACTGGCCTGTTCTTCAGCCTCAATGGCAAGTTCAGCCTGTCGTGCACGTTCAGCCTCTGCCTTTTTCTCATTGACCACACGTATTGAATCGGCAATCCGAAATGCCTCCTGTTGTTGCCTGAGCGCCTCAGCCTCCCTCGCCTTTTTTCCGAAGGGATTGATGCTCTTCATGAAATCACATGACGGTGTTAACAGTAACACGGCTGCGAGGAACACGAGGGATAGTCTCTTCATAAATGACACTTTTTCACGATTTTGAATCATAAAGGTATGGAATAATGAGTAAAAATGCAATCATTATCCCTTAAACATACCACTGCAAACCAATTCTTTTCTATATTAGTTTGCGAATTTTAAAACCACCAAAACCATTTTGAGATGAAGTCACTAATCCAGTTTTTCGAAGAAAATGTGGAAAAGTTTGCCTCCAATATCTACCTGTGGGAGAAGTTGCAGGACAAGTATGAAGGGACCACCTACCAGGAGACCAGGCGGCAGGTTCATGAGTTTGGCGCCGGTCTCATGCAACTGGGAATCAAGAAGGGTGACCGTGTCAGCCTTTTGGCTGACGGACGAAACAGCTGGGTGACAGGTGAGCTGGGGATTCTGTATGCAGGCGGGATCAATGTCCCGCTTTCAGTCAAGCTGAACCCTGAAGAGATCAGATTCCGTATGGTGCACTCCGGGTCCAAGATGGTGATAACCTCCAGTACCCAGGCTCCGAAGATACTTGAGGTAATCGACAGGTGCCCGGAGCTGGAGAAGGTGATCTTCATGGACCCGCGTGAGGAGTATTCAGAAAAACAGATCCATTTCAACGAAGTAAGAAAAATCGGCCGTGAGTGGCTTGAAAACCCGGCCAACAGGAAGAGCTTCGAGGAATTCATCTCCTCCGTCACTCCCTCCGACTTCGCAAATATATGCTATACATCGGGCACCACAGCCGACCCGAAGGGTATCATCCTTACTCATGGCAATTACGTCACAAACGTCTACCAGTCATACAGCCTGATGGATATTCCCCAATTCTACAAGACGCTCCTGATACTGCCGTGGGATCACTCTTTTGCTCACACCGCAGGCATTTATGCATTCATGGGCAAGGGTGCGAGCATAGCCTCTGTAAAGGTAGGCAAAACCCCGATGGAGACCCTCCGGAACATTCCCATCTGCATGAAGGAGATAAAACCCAACCTGCTGATGAGTGTTCCTGCCCTTGCAAAGAACTTTCGCAAGAACATTGAAAAAGGGATCAGGGAGAAGGGTAAGCTGACCGAGGCGCTCTTCAACTTTGCACTTAAGATGGCCTATTCTTATAATAAGGAGGGATACAACAAGGGGCAGGGTTTGCAAAAGATCAAGAAACCGCTTATCAGGCTGTTTGACAGGATTCTGTTCAGCAAGGTAAGGGAAGCCTTTGGAGGGGAACTTGAATTCTTCATAGGAGGAGGAGCACTTCTCGATATAGAACTGCAACGTTTCTTCTATGCCATCGGCGTACCGATGTTTCAGGGGTACGGTCTTTCTGAAGCATCACCCATCATCTCATCGAACTCTGCCAAAAGACATAAACTCGGTTCATCCGGTTACCTGGTAAGCAATATGGACCTGAAGATCTGTGATGACGATGGCAATGAAGTGCCGGTCGGGAAGAAGGGGGAGATAGTTATCAGGGGCGGAAACGTGATGCATGGCTACTGGAAGAATGAGACTGCCACCAATGATGCCATCCGTGACGGCTGGCTGTACACAGGCGATATGGGATACATGAGCGATGACGGCTTTCTTTATGTCCTGGGCCGCTTCAAGAGCCTCCTCATTGCTGACGATGGTGAAAAATTCAGCCCTGAAGGCATTGAAGAAGCCATCGGTGAACAGTCTAAGTTTATCGATCAGTGCATGCTGTACAACAACCAGAAACCATACACGGTGGCACTGATAGTACCCAACCAGCATGCTCTTAAACTCTACCTTGAAGACCGTAACATGTCCGCCACAACAGAGGAAGGGAAGCGAGCAGTCCTTAATCTCATTGAGAATGAAGTAAATGAATATCGGATTAACGGCAAGTACGGACATATGTTCCCGCATCGCTGGCTGCCGGTTGCACTCGGGGTTCTCAATGAGAGTTTCAATGAGGAAAACGGTATGATGAATTCAACCATGAAAATTGTAAGGGGAAAGATAACCGACAGGTATAATGACCTGATCGAATGGCTATATACGCCAATGGGTAAGATAGTTTACAACGAACGCAACATGGAAGAGGTCGAGAAGATGAAGCTCGGCTGATCATTAAATACAACCCGGAGATGAAACATTTTATTTTACCGGTTCTCATCATCACAGCCGGAGTGATGACCTGTTGTTCCAGGGAGAAGTCTCCTGAATGGAAGCCGGCTGATAATCCTCTCATCACAACCTGGGGAGAAAAAGTTGACCCGGCTTTACCATGGCCGGAATACCCCAGGCCATCGCTTGCCAGGGATGAATGGATGAGTCTGAACGGATTGTGGGACTATGCAATATGCCCCCGGGATACAGTGCGTCCGGAACCCCAGGGTAAAATACTTGTCCCGTACCCTGTTGAATCAGCACTCTCCGGGGTCAGAGCCAGGGTAACTGACTCGCTGGCTGTCTGGTATTCACGCGAGTTCATTCTGCCAAAACAATGGAAGGATAAGCAGATAATCATCAATTTTGAGGCCTCAGACTGGGAGACTACCGTGTGGGTTAATGATAATCTGGCGGCAATCCACCGTGGCGGTTATGATCCGTTCTGGTGTGACATTACCAATTATCTTGATGAAAGAAAAAAGCACACACTTGTGGTCAGGGTAACCGATCCTACAGACAGAGGGCGCCAGCCAAGGGGCAAGCAGGTAATGAAACCCGGTGGAATATGGTATACACCCACCAGCGGAATATGGCAGAGTGTCTGGCTCGAACCCGTCGGAAAAACCTGGATAGGTGACTTGCGTATTGTACCTGACATTGACAACGGCGTTCTTCACGTAACGGTCACTGAGGAACGTTGCCAGGGCGGCCCGGGGGGATGCCCGCCGGTAGATATGGCACCTTCACTTGCAGAGATAACGCTTATGGCTGACGGCCGGACAGTGGCTGTGGCTTCAGGACTCACGGGTAACACTGTGACACTGTCTGTGCCCGATGCCAGGCTGTGGAAACCGGAGGACCCGTACCTCTATGACCTTAAGGTGAGACTGATCACTGGCGGCCAGGTTTCCGATGAGGTTAAGTCGTTCGCCGGGATGAGAAAGATCTCGCTCGGCGTTGGCGAGGATGGCTTTGTGCGCATTTTTCTGAACAATGAATTCATATGGCAGAACGGTCCGCTTGACCAGGGTTTCTGGCCCGACGGACTCTACACGCCGCCATCCGATGAGGCCATGGTGTATGACCTTGAGATGCTGAAAAAGATGGGATTCAACATGTTGCGCAAGCATGTCAAGGTTGAGAACAGGAGGTTCTATTACCACACTGACCGCCTCGGACTGCTTGTATGGCAGGATATGCCCAGCGGCGACGATTATATATGGGGTGACAAGCCTGACATCACCAAAAGCACGGCCGATTCAACCATATTCATGCAGGAGCTCACAAGGATGATCGGAACAAAGTTCAATCACCCGTCAATCATCATGTGGGTTATTTATAATGAAGGTTGGGGCCAGTACAATACCCCGGCAGTGACAGACTATGTCATGGCTCTAGATACCACCAGGCTAGTCAACAGCGCCTCAGGATGGACTGACCGCGGAACCGGTCATGTTCTGGATATCCACCATTATCCCGAACCTGTTGCCCCTAAACCTGAAAAAGAGAGGGCTGGTGTTCTTGGCGAGTTCGGGGGACTTGGCCTGCCGGTCAGGGAACACACCTGGGAACAGAAGAACTGGGGCTATGAAAAAATGGGAGATACCACCGCACTGCTTCAGAAGTACTCTGACTTCTATGCACAGGTTCGTGAGATGGTGGCCACAAAAGGGCTCAGCGCCTCGGTATATACACAGACAACAGATGTTGAAACCGAGACCAACGGACTGATGACCTATGACCGGAAGGTGGATAAGATGGGGTATGCCAATGTCAGGAGGGCGATGGAAGGCAACAGGCAACAGGCAGCAGGCAGCAGGCAATAGGCA
>CAYYEH010000020.1:0-13766 GCA_964470815.1 uncultured Rikenella sp. | reverse complement strand
CAGGCAACAGGCAGCAGTAGCGATATAACTGTAAATAATGCAGTTACCTGATGTATTGTCAACACTATTGCCTGATGCCTATTGCCTGCCTCAAAGAGCAGGGTGATCAAACGATGAGCCTGCTTTTAAACGGCAGAAATGTCATAAAGTCTGCGTGATGGACTATAAAAGCCTCGGTGGTCCGCTTAACGAGGTCACCTTCATGGGCATGTGCAGCAATGATATGACATACCTCCGGGGGAACGCCGCACTCTTCAGCCAGGCTTACTCCTGAGAAGGGATGCCTGAGATACTGTCCATACTTTCCCTGGACTGCCTTGCCATTTGCATCAAGCTCATATTCAAGCATTTTACCAACGTCGGCCAGGATAGCGCCAGAAATCAGCACATCCATATTGACCGGCAGGTCATTCCGGAAGAACTCATTCATTTTCATTCCGGCGTCGCGGGCTACATGCACCACGCATCTCTTGTGGTCCATAAAGGTGACCTTGAGGTCGGGTCCGCAAAGAAGTGTAAATGGTATCCTGTTCAGGTCATCAGTGGTCAGTACGCTTCGTTCCAGGGCAATTTCCCAGGTGCGTGCTGTTTTTTCCCTCAGGTCAGGGTCGGTGATCCACTCAAGTTCAGGCCACAGTTTCTTTATTTCCTCTGTCATGGCATGTCATTTTAAGTGTGCAATGACTGCATCAGTCATCTGGATGGTTGAAGCGGCTCCCATCTTCACCACCTCGGGTTTCCCCGTCATCTTCATCATGTCATAGGTCTTCACCTTTCCCTCCTCAATGACATCGGCAATCGCCCTGCGTATCCTTGCAGCGGTAACTTTTTCATCAATATAATCAAGCATCATGCAGGCTGACTCGATCATGGCGACGGGGTTAACGATCGAGACCTCGTAGCCAGCGTATTTGGGGGCAGAACCGTGGGTTGGTTCGAAGACACCAATTCCCTCTTCGGAAAACTGAGCGCTGCATGCGAATCCCAGTCCTCCTATGAGGCCTGCGAATGCATCGGAGACGATGTCTCCGAACATATTGCCTGCAACTATAACACCGTAATCTTCCGGGTTCTTGGTAAGCCACATCATCTGGGCATCGATGTTGGTGTTCCATAACTGGATTGACTGGAACTCATTCTTTTGCATCTCCTTGGCTATTTTCCACATGAGGCCGGAGGTTTCACGGATAACGTTTGGTTTCTCACATACGGTCACCGATTTGTATCCGTACCTGAGGGCATGATTGAATGCAGCCCTGACGATCCGTTCGGTATATTTCTTTGTAAAGATCCTGGTTGAGACTGCCAGTTCCTCTTTCGGGCACCAGCCGAAGTTCTCCCTGAATTTGGGGTGTGTCATAAGGGCGTCATAAACCTGCTGCGGAGGATTGGACCATTCTACTCCGCCGTAAAGGCCTTCCGTGTTTTGTCTGAAGATCACGACATCTACCATTGGTTCTTCCGTATTTCCATCCTTGCCGCGGCGGATGAAGTTAAGCGGATTACCCTTGTAGCTGCGGCAGGGGCGTACACATATATCCAGCCCGAAGTGCTGTCTCAGTCCCACTATGGGGCTGCTGTATGTGTATCCCTTGCCCTGCAGTGCAGGAGATAGTTCAGCAGCAGCTTCATCCTTCGGTTTTGAGGTGATTGCCCCGAAGAGGGCGATCTTATGTTCCGCAATAAGGTCAAGGGTACGTTGAGGCAGCGGATTTCCTTCGCTGCACCAGAAATCCCACCCGATGTCACCATATACATAATCAGCATCAAAACCGGCTGCATCAAGAACGCGGATAGCCTCTTTCAGAACAACGGCACCGATGCCGTCGCCCGGCAGTGCCACGATAGTGCGTTTACCCATAGTGTTATTAGTTTTCTGTGTTTTCGTTTCCCGTAAAAATATAGTTTTTATTGTGTTAAAAAAAAGAGTTTCAGCATGTAAAATTCATAAAGGTTGCAAAGGAAAAAAACTATATTTGCCGCTTGACAAGTGAAACAGAATAATAAAGGATAAATCATGGGCGAATTGGGGGAGATGAAGCCGAGAAAACTGTGGGGTTATTTTGAGGAGATATGCAGGATACCAAGACTATCGAAGAATGAAGGAAAGATAAGGGCCTACCTGCTTGATTTTGCCCGTAAGCACAATCTGGAGGCCAGGGAAGACAGCATAGGGAACATACTTATTATAAGGGAGGCAGCTCCTGGTAAGGAAAAGGTTAAAACTGTCGTCTTGCAGAGCCATCTTGACATGGTTGGTGAGAAGAACGCTTCTCATCCGCACAACTGGGACACTGACCCGATTATCCCGGTTATAGACGGAAAATGGGTTACGGCAAGCGGAACCACGCTTGGGGCCGACGACGGCATTGGAATAGCTGCACAAATGGCTGTGCTGACTGATCCCTACCTTCAGTGCGGACGGATAGAATGCCTCTTTACCGTTGACGAGGAATCTGGCATGACAGGAGCTATAAACCTCAGGCCGGACTTCTTTACCGGTAATATTCTGCTGAATCTTGATTCAGAAGATGAAGGGATACTCTTCATTGGCTGTGCCGGCGGGATAGATACTCAGGCGATGCTGCCATATACCCCGGAAAAGTTGACTGCAGGACATAAGGCCATGAACATATCGGTTACCGGGCTTCACGGGGGGCATTCCGGAGATGAGATACACAAGGGTTACGGCAACTCCATAAAGATCATCTCAAGGCTTCTTCAGGACCTGGAAAGAAAATATGGCATCAGGATCAGCAATTTCAGCGGCGGTAATCTGAGGAATGCAATTCCGAGGGAAGCATTTGTAACCATAACATTCAATCCCTCCCTTGAAGAGGCAATACTTGCGGATACGGCGGCTTACCATTCCCATGCAAGGGATGAATACGGTTCACTGGAGCCTGATCTGAAGGTGTCAGCCACACCGGCAGATACACCGGAGATGATAATTGATGCAGCAACGCAGCACCGTCTTCTGGGAGCTCTGAGCATCGTGCCTCACGGTGTTCTGAGCTGGTCAAAGGAGATACCTGACCTGGTGGAGACATCGAGTAACCTTGCAACGGTGAGGCTTACTGATGACAACATGATTCATGTGGTCACAACCCAGAGGAGCTCATCCGAAGAGGCAAAGCATTATGCTGCCATGAAGGCTGAGACCAGTTTTGACCTTGCAGGTGCCATTGTGACCCATTCGGATGGCTATCCCGGCTGGCAGCCAAATATGAACTCGGCCATTCTCCGTCTGATGATTGATTCATACCGGAAACTGTTTGGCAGGGTTCCACAGGTAAAAGCAATTCATGCAGGGCTTGAATGCGGCCTGATACTTGAGAAATACAAGGGAATTGATATGATTTCATTCGGACCCACCATCAGGGGCGCCCACACCCCGGAGGAGCGTATTGAGATTGAAACCGTTCAGATGTTCTGGGATCTGCTTACTGACGTTCTGAGGCATATTCCGGAAGAAGAGTCCTGACCCACCAGTACTCCCGGCATTTCATAAGAGGTTTCACCGGCCTGTCACGCCAGTCACGGACTTAAACCAGCCGGGTTACCATGGCTTATCCGGTATGGCGTCAACCACCCGGCGAAGGGTGTCATGCAGAGTAGTATTAGCTGTACTCCTCAAACTCATCCGCCGGGGCACCGCATACCGGACATGACCATCCTGACGGAAGATCCTCGAAGGCGGTTCCCGGTTCAACATCATGATGAGGGTCGCCGTTGGCGGGGTCATAGATATAACCGCATACCGGGCATCTGTATCTTGTCATCTGACTATGAATTGATTAATTTCTGATTTTATGTACGGCATCAATTACTGTGCCGTCAACCCATTTAATGGCGGCTACCACCCGCTCGTCAAAAGCGGCCTTTTCAGGCTTGCCGCAAATCTTTTCGGCTGTCTCCTTCAGTTCCTCAATGGTGACCAGCGGCAGTCCCTTGCCTCTTACGGATTCTAACAGGTCCTGCCGGCGGGGGTTGATGGCTATACCCCTCTCGGTGACAATAACGTCAATGAGTTCACCCGGTCCGCACAGCGTGGTCACACGGTCAACCACGACCGGGATCCTGTCGCGGAAGAGGGGGACAGGAATAATCACATTGCGGGCGTGGAGGCAGTTCTGCCACCCTCCTATGCCATGAAGAAGCAGTCCGTCAGAGTGAGTCACCACGTTTCCGTTAAACCCTGTATCGATTTCGGTGGCACCCAGTATCATTATATCCATCATAGTGGTCAGGTTGCCCTTTGAGTGGTAATTGTAAGCGTTGAATACCGGGTAAGGTATATGGTTAAGGTTTTTCTCTATAGACTTCACGGAGTCAAGGTCAAAAGCCTGGGCATCGAGTATATATCCCATCTGACCCTCCTCCAGCATATCAACCATATATTTGGTGCTGCCGCCAAATCCGAAGCTCAGTTTCCACCCTTTCTTCTTCAGCATCTGGTGCACAAAGACGGCTATAGCCAGGCTTGTTCCACCTGCACCAGCCTGCATTGTTGCGCCGTTGCGCAGCAGCCCTGACTTCTCAAGGAACAATGCTGTCAGTTCGGCAATCAGGAGTCTGTCAGGGCTTTTTGTTATCTGTGTTGTACCTGAGACGATTTTTTCAGGTATTCCGATCTTGTCAACAACAACTACATAATCAACGTAATTACCTTCAACCTCCATGGGGAAGCACGGCAGGTCAACGAGGTTGTCGGTAACCACAATGACCTTGTCTGCATAGAGGTAATCCGGTTTTGCATACCCTATCACACCTGTAGCCGAGGGGCCGCCGGTACCCCTAGCATTGCCGAACGAATCAGCTGCAGGTGCAGCAAGTACGGCAATGTCTATATTGACGTCGCCGTCCTGGATGGCCTGTACACGTCCTCCGTGTGAACGGAGTACCGCCATTCCCTTCATCTTTCCGTCGGAGACAAACCTGCCCAGGGGGCCGTTCATGCTCCCTTCAATCCGGTTGACAGTGCCGTTTTCCAGGTATTCAATGACCGGATCATTGCAAGGGAAGGAGGCGGAGGGGAGCCATACCAGGTCTTTGACGCCCATTTCGGAGGCAATGGCAAATATCTGGTTGCTTACCAGGTCACCGTCACGAAGGTGGTGATGGGTTGAGACCGTCATACCGTCCTTCAGTCCGCAGCGTAGCAGTGCTTCCTTCAGGGAGCCGATGACCTTGTTGTTGTCCTCCGGGTAGTCAATGCATGTTGCGATCGGTGGAGCATATTTTCTGCCGGTGGGGCGATGTTTGCCAACACCCTTGAAAGGGACTGCCTCTTTTCCGTTTATCTCATCCGGCACCAGGCGTCCGGCAGCATTTTCTAAGAGTTTCATGCAGGGTATGCGTTATGATTCAGTCTTTTCCTCTTCCATCCAGTTCACGGGCAGAAGGCCAAGCCTGACGGCCAGGGTTATTGTTTTCTCTGCCCTGGCCACAACAGGAGGATCTATCATCTTGGTTCCCAGCGCAACCACTCCCAGACCCATTTCAAGTGCGTCCTGGTAGGCGGCAACTATCTTCCCGGCCTTTTCGATCTCCTCCTGTGAGGGTGAGAAACCCTCCCTGATGACAGCTATCTGTCGAGGGTGAATACAACCCATCCCTTCGAATCCCATTGCTTTGGATGACCTCACATTCTGCAGCAGCCCCTCCATATCTCCAACATCCGAAAAGACAGAATCAATCGGTTGGATTCCGGCTGCCCTGGCAGCCACCACGAGGCGGCTTCGGGCATATAGTGACTCCTTACCTTCCTTTGTGCGCTGTACGCCAAGGTCAGCAGTATAATCTTCAAGGCCTATTGCCATTGCAACGACTGATCCGGAAGCGGTGGCAATCTCCATGGCATGCTCCACACCGGCCGCACTCTCTATTATGGGCATCAGGAAGACGGTTTGACTCTGTCCTTCCCTTGCCTTTATCTCCCTGATCTTTTGATCTACGGTCTGCACAGTTTCAGCATTCTCGCATTTGGGGATAAGCACCAGTTGCACGTTGTGCGGTATTAATGCTTCCAGGTCTTCCAGGCCCCGTTCACCCTGGTTGATGCGGATCATCCTCTCCGCACCGTAGAAGTTTACAGCTCTCAGGGCATTTCTGACAAGTATGCGGGCCTCATCCTTCCGGTCAGGTGCCACGGAGTCTTCCAGGTCGAGTATGACCCCGTCAGGTGAGTGCAACCCGGCATTCAGAAACATGCCTGGGCTGTTGCCGGGGAGGTAAAGCCTTGAAAACCTGTACCTCTCGCGGGGTGAATCGCGGAGATTTTCCGGTATCATCTCCGGAATAAAGCATTTTGTGGTTCCCGTGAGGGCTTTCACAGCCGCCTCAACCCTTGCTGCAATCACAAAAGGAAGCGCACCGGAGTCGTTGACCGAGAGCCTGGCATTGTCAATGCCGAAATAATCAAGAAGAAAGCGGCACTGCTCGTCGATGGCCCTGCCGTACATGCTTTTTACCTTCGATTTGATATTCAGCTCTTTGCCGCCTGAATCAGTCAGTTCAAGCGTCACTTCAATGTCAGACCTGACCCTGGGTCCGGCATTTCCGGTAATTGCCTGTTTCATTGTATCTGCGCTGGAATGAAGCATACAACAAACTTAAGAATATTATCCGAGATAGCTCAGTAGGATACCTGCTGCAATCGCAGATCCGATAACGCCTGCAACATTTGGTCCCATTGCATGCATGAGAAGGTGATTGGTCTTGTCAGCCTTAAGCCCCTCCATCTCAGATACTCGTGCACTGTCAGGCACTGCAGAGACACCTGAATTACCTATCAGCGGGTTGATCTTATTGTCTTCGGGAAGGAACAGGTTCATAAGTTTGGCAAAGAGGACCCCTGATGTAGTTGCAACGGCAAAAGCCGCTGCCCCAAGGCCGAATATCAGAACTGACTCTTTTGTCAGGAAGACGTCAGCCTGTGTTGATGCACCCACGGTAAGGCCAATCATTATGGTCACTATGTCAATGAGTGAAGTGCGTGCCGTCTCCGCCAGTCGCTTCGTTACACCTGACTCCTTGAGGATGTTTCCGAAGAAGAGCATTCCCAGCAGGGGCAGTGCGCTTGGTGAGATGAAACAGGTGAGGAGCAGCCCGAATATCGGGAAGAGTATCTTTTCAGTTTTTGTGACAGCGCGGGGTGGCTTCATTCTTATGAGCCTTTCCTTCTTCGAGGTGAAGAGTCTCATTATCGGAGGCTGGATAACCGGCACAAGCGCCATGTATGAGTAGGCTGCAATGGCAATGGGGCCTATCAGGTTTTTCACTGCAGTACCGTCACCCAGGATTGTGCCACTTGCCAGCCTGGAAGAAAGGAATATTGCCGTCGGACCGTCAGCGCCACCGATGATGCCAATTGCACCGGCTTCAGGCTTGTTGAAGCCCAGCAGCAGTGCACCGACGAAAGTTGTGAATATACCTATCTGTGCAGCAGCTCCAAGCAACAGTAGCCTCGGGTTGGAGATCAGTGACGAGAAATCAGTCATGGCTCCGATGCCCAGGAAAATCAACGGAGGATATACCCCCTTCATCACTCCGAAATAGAGGTAGTTCAGAACGCTTCCCTGCTGGTAAATTCCCACCTGGAGGTTCATTCCGCCGTCGGTAAAGAATGGTATATTGCCTATCAGTATCCCTGTGCCGATGGGCACAAGGAGCAGCGGTTCATATTCATACCTTATTGCCAGGAATATAAAGAAAAGACCGACAAGCATCATAATAAGGTGCCCGGATGTTGCATTCCGGAAACCGGTATAGGCCCAGAATTGTCTTAAGCCTCCGGTGAGCTGCCCTTCCTCGTGTGTATCCTGCGGCTGATACTGCGTAACAGCAATAGTACTTACGACACCTGTATCAGCCAGGGCCTGTTGCCTGTCCTGTTCAGGCTTGACAAATGCCATCCATGCCAGTGATGTTATCACCAGCAGGGCAAGCATTGTCCACATCTTTCTCTTTGTCATTTCTACCCGATTACTATTAAGACCTCATCCTGGAGCACCGACTGGCCGGCAGAAATATTCAGGGTGGTCACCTTGCCTCCGTGCTCTGCCTTGATAGCGTTCTCCATCTTCATTGTCTCGAGGGTGCAGACTGTTTGACCTGGTTTTACCTCGTCACCAGGCCTGACGAGGACCTGGATGATCACTCCCGGCAGCGGAGCCCTGACCTCAGATGCTTTGCCCGGTTCGCTTCCGGCAGCAGGCTTTGTTTCCTTAACCGGTTTTGGAGCCTGGACAGCCACAGGTGCAGCAACACTCTTCACCTTTGGTATCTCGCGTTGCATCTCAACATCAAATACTGTTCCGTTCACCTCGATCTTTGCCATGTTGCCTTCCACTTCGAGGACTTCAACCTCATATTGGTTGCCGTTTATTCTGAACTTGTAGTTTTTCATTTTTATCCGGTTATCTGATCTTTGGGTTTCTCATGTTATATAGTTTTGAACTCCATGGAGAATAATGCCTTGAGACCCTTTTGATGGTCACCACCCCGCTCTCCACGTCGTGCAGCTCATTGAAATACTGGTAAAGTGCCATTGCTATGGCTGCATTGACTTCACCTGACTGAATAGTCCTGACCGTAACCACTTCGGCTGGATCAATCCCTTTTTTACGGGCAAAGCTTTTAAGCCTGAAGTTAAGTATGAAAGTCAGTACATACCTGAAGAACCAGTATACGATGAGAAGGGATAGAAACACAATCCCGATTCCTACCGCCACGATGGTCCAGGTTAGTGAATCGAGGCCGGTTGCAGCCTCAGTAAGATATAAGGTGTGCATGATCATTTATTGTCAGAGTGGGATATTGCCGTGTTTTTTCATTGGCCCCGGGTCTTTCTTTGTTGCCAGGGTCCGGAGGGCCCTTATAACCCTGAATCTTGTATTGCGTGGTTCTATGACGTCATCAAGATAGCCGTATCTGGCTGCCTCATATGGATTTGCGAACTTATCGCGGTATTCCTGTTCCTTCCTGGAGACGTATTGTTTCCTTTCGGCCGGGTCAGCAATTTCGCTGATGGTTTTCCCTTCAAGTACCTCGATGGCACCCTGGGGGCCCATGACAGCAATCTCGGCCGTCGGCCAGGCGTAGTTTATGTCACCGTTCAGCTGTTTTGATGACATCACGCAGTGGGCACCGCCATATGATTTACGGAGGGTGACAGTCACTTTCGGGACGCTGGCTTCGCCGTAGGCGTACATCAGTTTGGCACCGTGGATAATGATACCACCGTATTCCTGTGTCGAACCGGGGAGGAATCCGGGGACGTCAACAAAAGTCACGATGGGGATATTAAAGGCATCGCAGAAGCGGATGAAGCGGGCAGCCTTGCGTGAAGCCTCGATATCAAGCACTCCTGCCAGGTATGCCGGCTGGTTTGCAACTATGCCGACGGGCATTCCGTCAAACCTTGCAAAACCGACAACTATGTTCTTTGCGTAGGCCTCATGCACCTCGAGAAAGTCGTTGTAGTCAACCACCCTTACAATGACATCCTTGACGTCGTAGGGCTGGTTGGGGCTTTCCGGGATAATGTCATTCAGGTCATCCTCAAGCCTGTCGATAGGGTCATCGCAGTCCAGATGTGGGGGGTCCTCGAGGTTGTTCTGGGGCATGAAGCCCAGCAGCTTCCTGATCAGGTCAAGGCCCTCCTTCTCTTCATCAACTGCAAAGTGGGCAACGCCTGACTTCGATGTATGTACTCCGGCGCCTCCGAGATCGTCAATGGTGATATCCTCGCCTGTGACGGCTTTGGCTACCTTGGGGCCGGTTACGAACATATAGCTGCTCTTGCGGCTCATGATTATATAGTCAGTGAGTGCAGGTGAATAGACTGCTCCGCCGGCACACGGGCCGAAAATTGCCGAGATCTGGGGTATCACGCCTGATGCAAGGATATTGCGTTCAAAAATCTCGGCATAGCCGGCCAGGCTTCTTACACCTTCCTGTATGCGTGCCCCGCCTGAGTCATTGATTCCAATCAAGGGTGCGCCTGTCTTCATGGCCTGGTCCATGATCTTGCATATCTTCTGGGCAAAGGTCTCGGAGAGAGAACCTCCGAAGACGGTAAAATCCTGTGCAAAGACATAGACCACCCTGCCGTCAATTGTACCATGGCCGGTTATCACACCGTCAGACAGGTATTTCTTGTCTGCCAGGCCAAAGTCTTCTGTCCTGTGGGTGACGAACATATCGTACTCCTCGAAACTGCCCTCGTCAAGCAGCATTGTAATGCGTTCCCTTGCCATAAGCTTGCCCTTGGAGTGCTGGTCTTCTATTCGTTTTTCGCCGCCGCCCTTGCGTGCCTTATCCCTGTAATCAAGGAGCTGTTTTATTCTTTCCTGACTGTTCATTGAACCTGGTTATTTTTGTTTTCGCTATTCTTGTCTTCGCACAGTTCGGTAAGCACACCGAAGGTGGATTTTGGATGCATGAATGCAATACTCAGGCCTTCAGCGCCTTTTCTAGGGGCTGTATCGATGAGTTTAATGCCGGCTGCTTCAGCTTCGCGGAGTCTCTCCTCAAGGTTATCAACGGCAAAGGCGATATGGTGTATCCCCTCTCCCCTCTTTTCGATGAATTTTCCCACCGGTCCTTCAGGGTCTGTTGATTCAAGGAGTTCGATCTTGGTCTGACCGATCATGAAAAATGCGGTTTTGACTTTCTGATCGGCCACCTCTTCAATATTGTAACACTTGAGGCCAAGCACCTTTTCATAAAACGGCAATGCATCGGCGATTGAATTCACTGCAATGCCAATATGCTCAATATGTGTAGGTTTCATAAAACGATCAAATAATTTTGAGATTAAACAAGAGCATGCAAGTTAAGTCTATTTAACTCTGCCTCACACGATAAATATCATGTTTTTGCGTTTCAGAAAGGGAATTCGGCCGGTGCGGCTTTGAGTTCTTCTGCCTCAGGTTTTGAGGCAGCCTCATGGACTGGGTTGCCATCGACGAAGATAGCCCTGTACGGCCTGGTGGGGCATGCATACTCGCAGGCTCCGCAGCCGATGCAGATTTCATCCTTTACTTCCGGAATCAGCAGTTTACCCTCATATGTGACCATATGGCATGCTTTGGTGGGGCAGTGTTCCGAGCAGGCGCCACAGGCGGTTTTTTCGGTATGAACGATACAGTTATCCTTTATGAAAACAGCCTTTCCTATCTGGGTCAGTTTTTTGGCCTCCGCCATCAGAGGCATGATTGCTCCTGTCGGGCATACATCGGTGCACCTGGTACAGTCATAGTTGCAGAATCCGCTGTGAAAATCCATCCTGGGCTGCATGATCCCTGCGAAACCGTATTCATTGACTGAAGGCTGAAGCACATTTGTCGGGCAGGCATTAACACAAAGCGTACAGGCTGTGCAGCGCGAGATGAATGTGGCTATTCCGGCTGATCCTGGGGGTGACACCGGGTAGAGCCTGTCTTCCTTAACGGTTGAATCTTTCGTCGGAGTAGGTGTGGTACCCTGTGCGCGGATCAGCTGCGAGCCGCCGGCAATCAGTGCCAGTGATCCTGCAATGAAACCGCGGCGGGAAGGATCAGTGGTTTCGTTTGAACCCGACTGTTTCTTCAACCTGACAAGGCCGTAAGACATCCCGTTCTCCTTGCAGGAGTCAATGCAGTTAAAACAGTTCACGCACCTGCTGAGATCGACGGTTTTATTAAGGAAGTCTATACAGGATGACTTGCATGACATGGCGCACCTTCCGCACCTGTTGCATTTTGCATCATCGAATCTGATCCTGAACAGGGATACCTTGCTCAGGAACCCCAGCAAAGTACCCACCGGGCACACTGTATTGCAGTAAAGCCTGCCATACCTGAAGGCAAGCAGTACCGTAAGGAAAAGGAAGGCAGCCGGAATGATGTAAGCCACTATCTCATAGGGCTTTATATCAACACGGTAGATGGTGTAAATATCGAACTTACCCAGAATGGAGGCCAGGATGTTATTTACAAAGAGGACCACAGGCTGCGCAAAATAGGTCATAAACCGTCCGAATGTGCTGTAGGGGTCAAGGATGGTAAGCACATAAACGCCTCCAAGGGCCATGATACCGGCAGTGATTCCCAGAATGAAATAGCGGAGCGCTGTCCATGGCTTTTTGTAACCGTACCTCCGGAACCTTCTTTTTACAATCCCTCCTGCACGGCTTATGACATCCTGCAGGATTCCGAGGGGACAGAGAAAGGAACAATAGGTTCGGCCTGTAAGCAGGGTAAGGATAAGCACTGCGATGAAGCCTGTGGAAGCAGCAACTCCTGCAATTACAAATTTGAGGAATGAGGGGACGAACTGCAGGTAAAGGATTGGGCCGAACGCCTTGTCGCCAAGAATGCCCCTGAAATCAATGAACAGAAAGGCGAAAAGAATAAGTACCAGGACTGCAAAAACAGTGCGGATATGTTTCAGGGCTGACGACTTCATTAAAGGTTACATTTTCAGTCTGTGGATGTTCATGCTGGCCAGGTCCATTTTTCCGATACCCATGCCGGCTGCAAGTGTTATATGCTCTATTGATGAAGGTTCCTTACCCATCATCTTGGCTCCTGCAGCATCAATGGCTACCCAGTCTGTTGAGATCATGAGCGACTTCATGTTTGAGAGGTCAGCAACCGACACCCCACGGGGTCCGTTCCTCATCATCACGTTGTATGCGTCCGTTATATGAAGGCTCGGTTTCTTCGAGTAAAGAGCGTAGTCAGCGATGCACTGGTTGAGATTGTTCCTGTGCCAGTAACCACGGTCCCAGATAACTCCCATCATGTTCTTCAACGCTCCTGTCATCATTGCAGAGCTGTGGTGTTTCAGCACGGGAACATTGATGAAAACATCGCTTTCAAGAACCAGTTCATGAACCTTCGTCTTTGTAAGCTTCTTTCCGTTTGGGATGGTTATCTCCTGGTAATAGCTCTCTGAATTACCGGGTACAATCTTTGCGCCGGCATCCTTCACCGCCTGTTCGATCCCGGAATTCTTGTAGCATTTGATCCAGTTATCACATGTATTGTCAAACACATACACCTCCCTGGCTCCGGCCCTGTAGCAATGTTCGATTATTCTTTTCACAAGTGCAGGATGTGTGTTTGCACCCTTCTCGGGTACAACATCCCAGCCTATGTTAGGCTTCACCAGCACCTTCTGTCCTTTCCTGACGAAGGTTCCCATTCCGCCAAGCGACTGGATACCCATGTCGAACATGGCTGCCGGCTCACCGCCCATAACTGCAATAAGGTCATAATTGGTCGCTGGTGGAAGGGGTTTTCCGGCAAACGCCTTTTCGTACCTGCCAAAACTCATGAACGCCCCTGCTGCAAGTCCGGCACCAAGCGAACTGCGTAAGAAATTTCTTCTTTTCATACCCTGCTGTTAGAATATTACCCCAAAAATGAGAAGATGCAAAGTAAACATTTTTTTTAATATATCGGCGTCGTATTCTTATATTAGCAGCCTGA
Source organism: uncultured Rikenella sp. (assembly GCA_964470815.1). GTDB lineage: Bacteria > Bacteroidota > Bacteroidia > Bacteroidales > VadinHA17 > SR-FBR-E99. Next base: position 285 of record CAYYEH010000020.1, on the reverse strand, counting down.
GACGGCGGCCATAAGAGAAAGTGCGGGGCTGTCGCATGGTGTTAAAAAAACTAAAAAAATGAGGATACTATATTACGACTGCTTTTCCGGAATAAGCGGCGACATGAACCTGGGGGCGCTGATTGATCTGGGGGTCAGCCGCGAGACCCTGATCAGCGGTCTGCAGAAACTGAATACGGGAGGTTGGAGCCTGGATATAACCCGTGACCAGCGGCACGGCATCACAGGCACAAGGGTAACAGTTATAACCCGGGAGAATGAGGAGCATTACCACGGGCATGATCA
>CAYYEH010000019.1:0-39033 GCA_964470815.1 uncultured Rikenella sp. | reverse complement strand
CCCTGGATGTGTATTCCCCGGAGACCTGTGTTGCCCCTGGATGTGTATTCCCCGGGACCTGTGTTGCCCCGAGATGTGTATTCCCCGGGACCGGCGCTGCAAACAATATTTCCCGGAAATTGTTAACTTCGTGAATATCTCCGAATAAAGAAACCAAAATGGAAACTAAAACCCCAACTGACATCCTGAAGGAAGCCATCCTGCTTGAACACCGGGGCAGGGCATTTTACTCCGACGTTGCAGCACGTACAAAAAGCGAGGCTGTGAAACGGATCTTTACCATCATAGCTGATGAGGAGCAGGAACATATCCGGTTCCTGTCAGATCAGTTCAGGCACTACCAGAAGCATCATGTTTTCAGGGAGATAGATCTGCAGCAGGGAGCCTCCTCTGATGAGGTGGCATTGAAGGTATTGACTGATGAGATAAAGGGACAGATCAATGCTGCAGGTTATGAGGCAGCGGCTATAGGTGCTGCCATGGATTTCGAGGCCAAAGCCGTGACGCTTTACTCATCACGGGCTGAGGCATCTGCCGATGCCAACGAAAAAGCTCTCTACACGATGCTTGCCGGATGGGAGAGGGGACACCACCAGTGGCTCGCCCGCATAGACAAGGAGTTACGAGAAGAAGTGTGGTATGATAATAATTTCTGGCCTTTCTGAAGCATGCAATTTTCACAGGATCAGGCTGAATAAACCTTCTGAATTATAGCTGGTGATTTTTAACTGACCTGTTCAGACCATCCTCCTGGATTTTTCAGGGATTGCTGATCCGGAGCTTATCTGTTCAGACCATCCTCCTGAATTTTGCGGGAATCCTTGATTCAAATCGCATTTTCTTTCCGGTCACGGGATGGATGAATGCGAGTACGCTTGCATGCAATCCGAGCCTGCCGATGGGGCTTGACGATGCCCCGTATTTTTTGTCCCCGGCGATGCTGTGACCCTTCTCCTGCATATGTAACCTGATCTGGTTCTTTTTTCCTGTCTCCAGGGTGACCTCCAGGAGGGAGAAATCCCTGCTGCTCTTCAGCAGCCTGAACCTGGTTATTGCCAGTTCGCCCTTTTCGGGATTTTTTGTTGAATGCATCACCAGCGCCCTGCTTTCATATATGTATGACCTGATCTCACCTTCAGGTTCTGTTACCTCACCCTCTACCAGGGCTACATAGGTGCGGTCAGTGATATTCCGCTTCCAGTCGCGCTGAAGAAGGCTCTGTACTTTTTCGCTGCGTGCAAACATCATCAGTCCGGAGGTGTCTCGGTCGAGACGGTGAACGATAAAAATCCTGTTTGACGGCTTCTGGCTCTTGACGTAATTGCTGAGTATATTGTATGCGGTGAGGTACTTCTCATTGTCTGATGCCATTGAGAGGAGCCCTGCATTTTTATCAATCACAATAATGTGCTCATCTTCGTATACCAGCCTCATGTTCCGTGACATCAATCCGCCCGTGGGTCTTGCGGGTGATATTAATATTGTGTCACCCGGTTTCAGCTCATGGTTGAACTGTGTCACCGGCTCACCGTTGACCAGCACCTGGCGGTTGCGGAGCAGTGACTTGATGTTGTCACGGCTCTTTTTAGGGAGTGAGCTAATAAGGAAGGGCATGAGAGCTGATGGCTCAGTAACCCCAAGGGTGATCTCCTTTGTCATATACCAAATATTGGTGCAAAGATAGGAGAGAATACGGGATTACCTGCTGTGTGATCCGTATTGACAAATCTTCAATTGCCGGCAATGACAGGTGGTGAGGGTACTGGGGATTAACTGCGTTGATCCGGTTTGAGGGAACCTGCTCCGGTACTGAAGGTATGCTCCGTTGGCGCATACCTTTTCTGTTTTCATTCCTTCACCTCTGGAGCAAGCTCCTTCGGCGAAGTCCTAAAAACAGAAGCCGGGCCACCTGAGGGTAGCCCGGCTTTCATTACCGGAGCGGAGAAAGAGGGATTCGAACCCCCGGTCCAGTCGCCCGGACAACGGTTTTCAAGACCGCCGCAATCGACCACTCTGCCATTTCTCCATCTGCATCAGTAACCCTTGAGGGAAGCGGAAGCAGCGGGTGCAAATATAATCTTTTTTTGTTTTCCTCCCGGGGAGGTAAAAATTTCTGATCACTGCCTTTTGTCAGGTAGCCTCTGACCCGCCGCAGATGGGCACCTGATACCTTCGCGGAGCCTCCTGGCACCATCAGACGGGGGGTTATTAACCAAAAAAGTGCTCATTTCTAATAAAAATCGGCTTCTCAGGCATAAAAAAGATCACAAAAACTTGCTTTTGAATAAGAATGGAATAAATTTGTATGCAATTAGAGATTGGTCTAACCCTAAAATTGAATTTATTATGACAAAGAAAGAATTAGTAGGCAGCATTGCAAAAAAAGCAGGACTTTCACTCAAGGATGCCAACGTTGCACTGAACGCTTTCGTAGGCGCATTTGGTGATGCTATGAAAAAAGGCCAGAGGCTCCAGCTCCCCTCAATGGGTACCTTTAAGGTTGAAAAGAGAAGCGCAAGAGTTGTCCGCAACCCCCGCACAGGCGCCAAACTGAATGTTCCCGCCAAGAAAGTCGTGAAATTCAAAGCAGCTCCGGCCCTAACAAAAGGCCTGAAGTAAAAGTTTCAGGGGTGCCCGGCACCCCTTTTTTTTTGTCTGCCGGGGAATAATGCCGGCAAAACTGCCGTTTTCCTGTTTGTTGTGAAAAACAGGAAATGGATTAATTTCTTATTATTTTTAGTATATTTGTTATCTGCCTAAAACCCAACCGCAGACTCCCGCAATGAATTGCATAATCGTTGATGATGACCCCGTTTGGCTCCGGACCCTGGAGGAATTCGTAGGAAAATCCTCTTCCCTTTCACTGGTGGGAAGTTTTTCTGACTCTCTCTCAGCCCGTAATCTCCTGATGTCAAGAAGAGATATCGAACTTATCTTTCTCGATATCCAGATGCCTGAGATGGATGGCTTCGATTTTCTGTCCAGCCTTGAGAACCCGCCTCATATCATCTTTGTGTCGGGAAGCGAAGAACATGCATACAAGGCGTTTAACTACAACGGGATTGACTACCTTCTGAAGCCTATTACCTATCCGCGCTTCTGCCGCGCCGTGGAGAAAATCATGAAGTACTATGCCCCCAGGGCGGTACCATCGGCTGCCGGCGAGGAAGAGATCTTCATCAAAAAAGCCTCATCGCTTGTACGCCTGAAGCTCAAGGAGATTCTCTATGTGGAGGCTCTTGAGAACTATGTGAGCGTTATCACACGCGATGAAAAGTATACCATACACTTTACAATGAGGGCCATCGAACAACAACTCCCCTCAAGCCTCTTCGTGAGAATACACCGGTCTTACCTGGTGAACAAAAGTGTTATCAGGTCGATCAGCGAAAACAGCCTTACAATCGTAGTCGGTTCCAATCCCAAAATCCTTCCGGTAGGTAAATCATACCGTGACGGGATAATGAACTACATAAATATAATGCAGCGCTGATGCCTTCGCAGAGGCAACTCTTTCTGGATCATCTCGGACAGACTTCACCCGAACCTCTCATGCTTGAGATTGAGAGGGCCGAGGGTTCGTTTCTCTATGACACCCGGGGCAATGATATCCTTGACCTGATCTCAGGCGTCTCGGTGAGCAATACCGGCCACCGTCACCCGGCTGTGATGGCAGCCATGGCAGAACAGGCAGGAAGGTATATGCATCTTATGGTCTATGGCGAAGTGATACAGAGCCCGCAGGTTCAGTATGCGTCACGACTCGTGTCCCTTTTACCGCCATCCCTGGAGTCGGTATTTTTTGTCAACTCCGGCAGCGAAGCCATCGAGGGTGCCATCAAGCTGGCCCGGAGATACACCGGCAGAAACGAAATAATCTACTTCCGTAACGCCTATCACGGCTCAACCACCGGCGCTCTCAGCGTACAGGGTTCGGAGGCATACCGCAATGCCTTCAGACCACTTATGCCGGCAACAACCATGGCTGAGTTCAACTCCGCTGAAGCCGTGAAGATGATAACCAGTGACACCGCTGCGGTGCTCGTGGAACCGGTCCAGGCCGAAGCGGGAGTGATACAACCGTCAGACAGCTTCCTGGATGAACTCCGAAACGCCTGCAACAGGCACGGCGCGTTGCTGATATTTGATGAGGTCCAGACAGGGTTCGGTCGTACCGGCACCCTGTTTTCACTCTGCAGGTACAATGTAACCCCTGACATACTGGTCCTGGCAAAAGCCATGGGAGGGGGACTGCCGCTGGGAGCATTTGTCGCTTCACGCGAAATAATGTCATCACTGACTCATGACCCTGTTCTGGGACACATAACAACCTTTGGCGGACACCCGGTATGCTGCTCAACCGGACTGGCGTCACTGGAAGTGATTATCAAAGAGGGTCTTGCTGAAAAAGCCCTCGGGAAGGAGCAGCTCTTCAGGCGCGAGCTGGCCGGGATGCCATTCAGGGAGATCAGGGGCGAAGGCCTCCTCCTGGCCGTGGTCCCTGAAAAGCCCGGGATCATCCCGGCAATGGTAGCCCGGGCCCCGGAGTACGGTCTGCTGCTTGACTGGTTCCTCTTCTGTTCAACAGCCTTCCGCATAGCCCCTCCGCTCACAATCTCAGACGACGAGATCCGTCTCGCCTGCCAACGGCTGAAGAAGCTGACCAGCGCACTGTCATAATCTGACTGACATCCTGTCAGCATTCCGGCTCCGGCACGCCCTTTGAACAAACGGGGCAGAATAATCAGAAAACTATATACTATGGAAAAGGGTAAAATCGGAGTAACCACAGAGAACATTTTCCCAATCATCAAGAAATTCCTCTATTCAGATCACGAAATCTTCCTGAGGGAGCTGGTCTCAAACGCAACAGACGCTCTCCAGAAACTGAAAGCACTCTCCTCTGCGGGTGAATTCAAGGGGGAACTGGGTGATCTTCGGGTGAAGGTCACACTTGATTCAAAGAAGAAAACCCTTACCGTTTCCGACAACGGCATAGGGATGAGCGCGGAAGAGATAGACAAATACCTTAACCAGATCGCCTTCTCAAGCGCCAATGAATTCCTTGACAAATACAAGGACCAGGCAAGCGGACTTATCGGCCAGTTCGGCCTTGGCTTCTATTCGGCATTCATGGTATCCGATAAGGTGGAAGTGATCTCAAGATCATGGCGTGAAAACGTTCCGGCAGTGAAGTGGACCTGTGACGGCAGCCCCGAATATTCGATTGAAGAGACTCAGAGAGACGAGCGTGGAACGGATGTCATCCTGCATATTGACAAGGAATCCAAGGAGTTCCTCGAGGAACACCGCATCGAGGGCCTGCTGAAAAAATATTGCAGCTTCCTTCCGGTTCAGGTGCAATTTGGCAATGAAAAGGAGTGGAAGGACGGAAAAATGGTCGATACCGGCAAACCGAAGATCATCAACAATACCCAGCCGGCATGGACCCGTAAACCGTCAGACCTTAAAGACGAGGACTACACAAGCTTCTACCGCGAGCTTTACCCGATGGGCGAGGAGCCACTCTTTCATATCCACCTTAACGTTGACTATCCGTTCAAGCTGACCGGAATACTCTATTTCCCGAAAATCAGGAACAACTTCGAGATACAGAAAAACAAGATCCAGCTTTACTGCAACCAGGTCTTTGTCACCGACTCTGTGGAAGGCATCGTTCCCGATTTCCTTACACTGCTGCACGGGGTGATTGACTCACCGGATATTCCTCTGAACGTCTCCAGGAGCTACCTGCAGAGCGATTCCAATGTTAAGAAAATCAGCGGACACATCACCAAGAAGGTGGCTGACCGTCTCTCTGACATCTTCAAGAAGGACCGTGAGACCTTCGAAAAGAAATGGGATGACCTCAAGCTCTTTATTGAGTACGGAATGATCACCGAGGAGAAATTCTTTGAAAAGGCATCCAAATTTGCCCTTTACAAGAATACTGCCGGCAAGTATTTCACCCTGGAAGAGTATGACAAAATCATTAAGGAGAACCAGACTGACAACGACAAGTCACTGATCCATCTCTATACCACAGACCAGGTAACCCAGCACACCTATGTTGCCAAGGCAGCTGAAAAGGGTTATGATGTGCTGGTGCTTGACGGACAGCTTGATACACACCTTATAAACACCCTGGAGTCGAAGGAACCCTCCTCGAAGTTCGTCAGGGTTGACAGTGATGTTATTGAAAAGCTTATCAGGAAGGAAGAGAGTCACACATCGAAGCTTACCCAGATTCAGTCTGATGACCTTGCCCAGGTGTTCCGCAGCCAGGTGGCTGACACTGACAAGGCCCGCTTTCATGTCAGGGCTGAAAACCTCGATGAGAATGACCTGCCCATGGTAATCACGCAGAGCGAGTTCATGCGCAGGATGAAAGATATGGCCCAGTTTGGCGGCGGTTATTCATTCTACGGAGAGATGCCCGACAGCTTTGACCTGGTGCTAAATACCAACCACCCGCTGGTGATCTCCCTGGCCGGAGACCTTGACAAGGAGCATGCCGACGAGCTGAAGAAGAACAGTGCCGGACTGGACAAGACAAAGGTCGAGATTGAATTCATTGAGAAGGAGCACAACAAAAAGAAGCCGGAAGAAATACCATCGGTGGAGAAGGATGATCTTGAAAGGCTGCGGAATGAACTTAATCAGCTTGAAGAGAAGCGGAAAACCATTCTCGGCGGTTTTGGAGGCGACCACCAGGCCGTAAGGCAGCTGATTGACCTTGCCATGCTGGCAAACAATATGCTCAAGGGAGAGGCGCTCAGCGCATTTGTGAGGAGGAGCATCAGCCTGCTCTGACGGTAGCCTGAAAGCATTCGGCAAGCGCCGCAATATCCTGCCATGACAGTAGCCTGTAAGGATTTGCCGGGCCCGGCATCAGTCTTCTCGGGGAGCAAAGCTTAAATATTGCCTGATTATAATGACGCCCGTTAAGGGCGTCTTTTTCATCCGATTATCCTTGCCAGCTCTGACTTGATGTATGCAATGGCGGCCCTCGTCGGTTCGGTATTCATCTCCACCACCTCCTCAAGCAGCATTCTTGACAACTCTTCGCCGGTAGCGACTGGAGGAAGCTGGGTGGCAACACTGTTTATCAGCCTGACAATGGTTCCCCGCGCATTCTTCACCATCTCCCACGCCTCGTTGCTCATGTAGATCTGCTGTGACAGGTTATGCTCATACTCACTCCTTACTGCGGTGACCAGCGCAGACTGCAACTGCTGGGCCGTCATCTCCGGCCTGGCAGTGCGGATTATCAGCGATTCCGGAGAAATGCGCTCCAGAAACAGCACCACCCTCTCATAGGCCTGAAGCCTGACCGGTGTTATGGTTTTAACCGTCTGCAGCAACAGATCCTGCCTCCGCCGCTCCTGGTCGTCACGAAGCATGTTGCGTATCACCAGCCATGCGGTGATCATTACCAGCAGGGCAGGAATGGATATTTTCAATATCTCGGAAAAGGTTTCCATTATCGTTTTTATTAGAGATGTTAGGATGTGCAAATTAATCATTTTTATGCCCTGTCGGACCCTGCCATAATCCCTTTTCTTTTTCACTTTTAACAATTACATTTGGCCTTTCCGTAATCAACAATAAAGAAATTCTGACGCAATGGAGCATATAAGCAGGAGGGTGCAGGCACTCTCGGTATCACAGACACTGGCTATGACGGCGAAGAGCCAGGAGCTGAAGGAACAGGGAATAGATGTTATCAGCCTCAGCATCGGGGAGCCGGACTTCAACACCCCTGATGATATCAAGGAGGCAGCCAAGAAGGCAATTGATGATAACTACTCCTTCTATCCGCCTGTACCCGGTTACCCCGATCTCCGCAAGGCTATCTCGCGCAAGTTCCTGGAAGAAAACGGCCTGACTTACACTCCTGAGCAGATCATCGTTTCAGCAGGCGGGAAACACAGCCTGATCAACATTATGATTTCAGTTGTTGATCCGGGCGACGAGGTGATCCTGCTGGCCCCATACTGGGTCAGCTACCTTGACCATATCACCTTCGCCGAAGGGAAACCGGTCATTATCCAGACATCAATTGACAGCGACTTCAAGGTCACACCGGCTCAGCTAGAGGCGGCACTCACTCCCCGCACCAGGGTACTTATCTTCAACTCGCCCTCAAACCCTACCGGAATGGTTTACACCCGTGAGGAGATGGCCGGGCTGGTGAAGGTGCTTGAGAAATACCCGCAGGTTATTATAATCTCTGATGAAATATATGAACATATCATCTTCACCGGAGAACATGTCAGCCTGGCATCGTTCAGCAGCATCACCGACAGGGTGGTGACGGTGAACGGCGTCTCAAAGGGATATGCCATGACAGGGTGGAGGATTGGTTACATCGGTGCACCGCTGTGGCTCGCGAAAGCCTGTAACAAGCTTCAGGGTCAGTTCACTTCGGGCGTTTGCTCGATAGCCCAGCGTGCTGCACTGGCAGCCATCACCTCGAAGAGTGATTCAAAAGTGAGGATGCGCGAGGCATTCCTTCGTCGCAGGGACCTGATATGCAAGCTCCTGGGAGAGGTGCCCGGGTTGAAGGTGAGAGTACCCCAGGGGGCTTTCTATGTCATGCCTGATATCAGCAACTTCATCGGCACCAGCTATAACGGACAGGTGATTAATAATGCTGATGATCTTGCCCTATACCTTCTTGCAGAGGCAAGGGTGGCGCTGGTCAGCGGAAGCGCATTCGGCTCTGATAACTGTATCAGGATCTCCTATGCTACCTCCGATGATCGCATCACCGAGGCTGTGCGTCGCATAAAGGAAGCACTGGCGAAACTTAACTGACCGTGTCAGGCCGGTACGCTCACCGCCGCCGGCAACCGCTCACTGTGTATCACTGCCTGAGCCGCACAAAAAATAAAATACAACAGTTACATTCAAAAATGAACAGGGCCGCATCCCGGATGCGGCCCTGCCTGTTATTAATACCTGTTGTACGTGATCACATCTCCCGGCGGCTTGCGCGACTTCTCCCTGAGACGGTTGTCAGTGTACCCTACAGAGATGACCAGCTCAACCCTCTTCGAAGCCGGAATACCCAGGGTCTTTCTTATCTTCTTCTCGTCCATCCAGCCGATGATACAGGTGCCGAGACCTTCTGCCGTGGCCTGGTAAACCATTGATGCCGTAGCTATTCCCAGGTCGATATGGGAATAATCCTTCTGCTTGATCAGGTCGCCGGCCCTGGAGGTGAGATTCGATTTCTCCCTCACCACCACAATGAGCACCGGTGCCTCACTGACGAAGCTGTTCATCCGCAGAACAACCGATTCGGTGGCGGCAGCTACCTCACTTCGCAAACCGGGCTCATCAACAACTATGAAATGCCAGGGCTGACCGTTGCAGGCAGACGGCGACAGCCTTCCAGCTTCGGTTATCCTTTCTATCTTCTCCCTCTCAACAGGCTTGTTGAGATACTTTCTCTCACTCTGCCTTGTTTTCATCAGGCTGAGCATCCCTTTGCCATCGGTCATTGCAGGGTAAGGCTGATCAATAGTTCTGGGCGTATACCTCGCTGTAGTTGAAGGGATGAAGGCATGCCGGGCAGTTCTTCAGCGGTTTCGTTCCGAAGTGTACATAACCGCACTTCCTGCAATACCAGAACACCTTCTCATCACGCTCGAACACCTTGTTGCCCATCACGCTCTCAAGCAGCTTCCTGTAACGCTCCTCATGCACCTTCTCGGCTGCAGAGATAGCCTTGAAGCAGGTCGCAATCTCCTTGAACCCCTCTTCCTCGGCAACCTTTGCAAATTCAGGATAGAGCTCTGCCCACTCCTCATGCTCACCTGCCGCAGCAGCTTCCAGGTTCTCACTGGTGGTAGAGGTCTTGCCTGCAGGATACATGGCAGTGATCTCAACCATTCCTCCTTCCAGGTAGCTGAAGAAACGCTTGGCATGCTGCTGCTCCTGCATCGCTGTTTCAAGGAAAATGGCGGCGATCTGCTCATAGCCCTCTTCCTTTGCAACCTTTGCTGCAAATTCATAACGGTTCTTTGCCTGTGATTCACCGGCAAATGCCTTAAGGAGATTCTTCTCCGTACGGGTTCCTTTTATTCCTTTCATCTCTTTCTGTTTTGGTTGGTTTAGTTGACAGGCCTTAAAAATAATTAAAATTTGGCTACTTTTAGGGATCGTTTATCACTCATTAAAACATTCCGCATATCATGAAAAGCATAACATTTGCCACATTCGCAGTACTGTTGGTTGCCATTCAGTCCTGTCAGCCCCGGGGAAATGTGTATCACCTGTATTACCTTGGAGGGCAGTCAAATATGGATGGCTACGGCCTCATATCGGATCTGCCGGCCAGTCTTGCAGGCGATTTGCAGGGTGTCATGATCTACCATGGCAACACCTCGGCAGACAATACTCCCGTTGACGGCCGGGGCATTTGGAGCACCCTCTGCCCCGGGCACGGCGCGGGCTTCAGCTGTGACGGAACCACTAACGTGTACTCTGACAGGTTCGGGGTGGAACTCTCCTTCGCTGAAAAGATGGACGAACTTTTCCCTGATGAAAAGATCGCAATAATTAAGTATTCGCGGGGAGGTACCTCAATTGATACAGCAGCTGCCGGTGGTGCAGGTGCATGGCTGCCAGGATACACAGGGGGCAACGGCGTAAACCAGTATGATCATTTCCTTGCTACCGTTAAGGGAGCCATGGCTGGAAAGGATATAGACGGTGACGGGAAAAAAGACCGGCTTATCCCATCGGGGATTTTATGGATGCAGGGGGAGAGTGATGCCAACAATGTCTACGCCACCTCGATTTATAAGGAGAACCTTGCTATGCTGATTGACAGTATCCGTTCTGTCTTTTCGGCGCCTGATATGCCTGTGGTCATTGGCCGTATATCAGATTCCCGCAATGATGCCGACAGCCTTGTATGGACGTGGGGCGAAGCCCTAAGGGAAGCACAGGCGCAGTATGTTGCTGAGGACGGAAACGCAGTGCTTGTAACATCAACTGACAATTACGGTTACAGTGATCCCTGGCATTATGACAGCGAAGGGTATATTGATCTCGGAAGAAAATTCGCCGGGGCGATTGCAGCCGCCAGGCAGCGCTGATTCGATATCCTGAGGAACAATAGTCAGCAAGAGATACTGATGACCCAGAATCCGGAAGATTCAATTTCCGGTATGAGAGGCCGATGATTCCTTTTTCTTCCTTATGAATTTTTTTTCTTCACCTCTGAGTAACCGCTTAATGTTTTTGGAGTGGGTTATAATAACCGCCACTGCCACCACAACTGAAAAAACAATCAGCAGCCTGGAAGGGGTACGGAAAAGTGTCATCAGCAGAACGGGAAACATCGTAACTGCGATCATTGATCCGAGTGATACATATCCGCTGATGAAGAGCACTGCGAGAAAAATTCCTGCGCATGTCAGTGTAAGCAGCGGATGAAGAGCCAGCAGTACACCAAAAGTCGTTGCTACCCCTTTCCCCCCGCGGAATCCGGCGAACAGCGGAAACACATGACCGATTATTGCTGCCAGTCCGCATCCTATCTGAAGCACCATCATCTGCTCGCTGCCTTCGGCGGCCGCTCCGAGAAACCGTGGCAGCATGGCAGCCAGCCAACCTTTGAAGAGGTCAAAGACAAGAACCGGGATCCCGGTTTTCCACCCCAGAACCCTGACAGTGTTGGTGGCACCGGCGTTGCCGCTGCCATGTTCCCTGACATCAATGCCGTGAAATATCTTGCCTGCCCAGACAGCACTGGGGATTGAGCCTGCCAGGTAAGCCAGCACGACTGCAACAACTGATAAGGATATGACCATTGGCGATCTGTTACGGCTTAGGCCCCGAAGATACGAGTTTTGCCGTTTCAGTGTTCGAGGTGAACTTGCTGAAATTCTTGACGAACTTTCCTGCAAGTTCCCTTGCAGCATTCAACCATTCCCCATAATCCGGCCATTTTTTACCCGGATCAAGCAGATCTGCCGGTACACCCGGAACGGATGCCGGGATACTCAGGTTAAATACCGGGATTTCTGTGTATTGAACATCCTTCAGTGACCCGTTGAGTATGGCGTCAATAATTCTCCGGGTAGAGGGGAGATCAATCCGTTTGCCGGTGCCATAGGGGCCACCTATCCATCCTGTGTTTACGAGCCAGGCCTCTGCATGATGGTCCTTCATCTTGCGGGTGAGTTCACGGGCATAGATGATTGGGTCAAGCATCAGAAATGCTGCTCCGAAACATGCCGAGAACGAGGGCACCGGCTCCTTTATGCCGCGCTCGGTTCCTGCAACCTTGGCAGTATATCCGCTCAAAAAATAATACTGTGTCTGCTCTTCAGTCAGCCTGGCAACCGGAGGAAGAACACCGAATGCGTCCGCGGAAAGGAATATTACCGTTGCAGCATGACCAGCCCTTGATACCGGCCTGACAATATTTTCTATATGGTATATCGGGTAGGATACCCTCGTATTCTCTGTTTTGGCAGCACTGGCAAAATCAATCTCACCCTTCTCATCCACCACCACGTTCTCAAGCAAGGCATCACGCTTTATTGCCCTGAAAATGTCAGGCTCATTCTCCTTGCTGAGATTGATGGTCTTGGCATAGCACCCTCCCTCAAAATTGAATATCCCTTCCTCGTCCCATCCATGTTCATCATCACCAATCAGAGCCCTCTCCGGGTCAGTTGAAAGGGTGGTCTTTCCTGTACCTGACAGCCCAAAGAAAATGGCCACATCATTTTTTCTGCCAACATTGGCCGAGCAGTGCATCGAGGCTATCCCTTTCAGCGGAAGGTAGTAGTTCATTACGGAGAAAATACCCTTCTTCATCTCACCGCCGTACCAGGTGCCACCCACAAGCATCATCCTCTCCGTCAGATTGAAAAGAACGAAGTTCTCGGAATTCATTCCAAATTTCTGATAATCAGTATTAACGGTTTTTGAAGCCATGAGAACGACGAAATCAGGACTGAACTCCTTCAACTCCTCAACGGCGGGCCGGATGAACATGTTCTTTACAAAATGGGCCTGCCAGGCCACCTCCATTACAAAACGGACGCAGAGCCTGGTATCACGGTTGGCACCGCTGTAACAGTCCATCACATAAAGTGTCTTGCCAGAGAGCTGATTCACGGCAACCTTCCTGCAATGGTCCCAGGCCTCCCTGGTCAGAGCCTTGTTGTCTGACACAGGTGAACTCTCCGTTTTCCACCAGACAGTATTCTCGGTGGTACTGTCACGCACAATGTACTTGTCTTTTGGGGACCGGCCTGTGAAAACACCCGTGTCAACAGCTACAGCCCCTGTGGCGGTAAGTGTGCCCCTCTCAAAACCTGTCAGTCCGGGGGAGAGTTCATCATCATACAGGCTTTCATACGAGGGATTATAAATAATCTCCTTTACGTCTCCAATACCGTACTGCTTTAAGATTTCCACTGACATCATGGTTCCGGGGGTTTTGATGTCCATCAAAGTTAATAATATTAAGCAATCAAATAACCTGATAAAAATCAAGACCTCCGTTAAATTGAAAAGTTCTTACGTTAAATACGGAATAATTATCTTTAGATTGCAATAAACAGTGATATGAAAACGGTTTTTCTCCTGATGGTTTTATTCTTCTCAGCTGAGGTTTATCCCCAGGATATTAAAGTAAGGAGTGTAAAAAGGGTCACACCCGAAGATAGCGGATCATACCTTCTTACCGGTGTTGTTCCCGGTTCAGAGTACCTCCTGGTGGCAGGAGGGGGCTACAACGGACTGTCACTTCTTGATATTCGCCGGGAGACGCTTAAGCCGGTAACCGATGAGCCCGGTGCCGGATATGAACCGGCAGTTACAGCTGACGGGAATAAAATTATCTACAGAAGCGACAGCTACTCTGATAATATGAAATACTCATCCGTTACGACCTTTGATGTCACCACCGGAGAAAAGAAAAAACTTGTGGAGAAGGGCAGGGATGTTCTGACTCCTGCCGTGGCAGGTAATAAGATATTCGTGAAATCAGAAGGAGGGATGAAAATTGAACAGGCCGGTCCTGAAATGAAATCAGCCGGTAATGTTCTCTTTCTCGTGATAGAAGAGATGATGCCGGTGCTGTACCGTGAAGGTGAAAGAAAAGCCCTTATGCCCAATGGCGACGGGTTTTATATCTGGGCATCACTCTCACCTGACGGGACAATGATCCTGTATAACTACCAGGGTCGCGGAACTTATATCTGTGATCTTACCGGAAATATCCTGCATGACCTCGGGAGGATAAACGCCCCGAAGTGGTTCAACGACAGGCTGGTGATAGGTATGGATGATAAGGATGACGGCCACAGGATAACCTCCTCCGAACTGGTTTATTACTCACTAGGCGACAGGAAAAGGGTCGTTTTTACCTCCACTCCTGAACGGTCAGAAATGTTCCCCTTTGCCCTCGGCAACAGGCGAATCGCCTTTTGCACGGATAACGGCGAGATATTTGTAATGAAAGTCAGGGTCAGATGAATAGCCGGAACAGGGCCTGGTTGTTTTTTGTCATGATATTGCTGCCTGCAACCCTTTGCGGTCAGAGAAGTGACTTCAGCGGACTCAGGATTTTCATCAATCCGGGCCATGGCGGCAATGATGGCGATGACCGCCATATGATAGCAACAGACTTCTGGGAATCAGAGGGAAACCTGACGAAAGGACTTTACCTCAGGCATCTCCTTGAAGACCGTAATGCAACAGTTTACATGTCGCGAACCACCAATTACACGTCTGACGATCTTCCCCTTTCAACAATAGCCACAATGGCAAATACTGCCAATGCCGATATCTTCATTTCAATTCACAGCAACGGGTTTGATGGTACCCGTAACCAGCCGCTGGTCCTTTTCAGGGGCTATGACAATGCCCCGGTCTCCCCGGCAGCCAAAACATTTGCACATATCCTGTGGGCTAAACTGTATGAGAAGGGCAATTGCTGGACACATTCATCGGAGTGGGTGAAGGGAGACTGGACCTTTTATCCCGACTGGGGTACCCAGGGACTTGGTGTTCTCAGGACCCTGAATATGCCGGGAGTGCTTTCTGAAGGATCATTTCACGATTATATCCCTGAAGGGTGGCGTCTTCGCAACGAGAACCACCTGCACCATGAAGCGTGGGCCATGCTCAGGGCGTTTCAGGAGTTTTACAGTATACCCTCTGAACCTTCCGGCATAATAGCCGGGACTGTCCGTGATATGCTTACCTCTCCCCCGTGGTACTTCAGGCCGGGAACAAGGGATCAGCATCTTCCCGTCAACGGAGCCACTGTCACCCTGATGCCGTCAGGCAGGTCGGTCACACTTGATGACCTTAATAACGGATTCTTCCTGTTTGACTCTGTACCACCAGGAAACTACCAGGTCATTTCTTGTGGCATGGCTGACTTCTATAATGATACACTTGATGTGAATGTTGTCTACGGTCGTAGCATCCTGGCCGATTTCCTCCCCTCGTTTGATACTGTGAGACCTCCGGTGATAACTGAGTTCCTTCCGGTTACAACGGACAGTCTGCCTTTCAACCAGGTATTTACCATGAAATTCAATTTGCCAATGGACCGGGAGGCCGTAGAGGCTGCCCTGATTCTTGAACCTGCAGCCAGCGTGATCTTCGAGTGGGATGACAAATGCAGAATCCTGACCATCAGTCCTGTGACGGGATTGGCATCAAAGACTCCATACCTGATCAGGGTAACCACTGCCGCGGCCTCCAAATGGGATGTTCACCTGAGCGAGGAGTACCAGGTGTCTTTTGTTACCAGAGCCCGCCCGAAACTTGTTTCAGAACAGGTATGGCCCCCGCAGGGTGCCACCGGCATAACTCTCTTCCCAAGGATCACTTTACGGTTTGACGCTCCTCTTGACCAGGTGTCAGCCAAATCAGGTATAAGGCTGCTCGACGGCCAGTCAGCACCCGTTGGCAAAAAGCTTGAGATCTTCTCCGCTGCGAACGGAAAGGGAAACTATAGCTTTGAACTTTCATCCCAGCTGCAGTTGAACACCATCTGCCGCCTTGAGATAGATGCATCTGTGAAGGATATTGCCGGTGTTTCTGTGGGTTCAGGTGCGGTGAGTTCATTCACCACACGAACAAAGGCTTACCAGGCTGGCAATATAGTCGAGTCATTTGACAATATCCCGGCATTCTGGGACCCTGAAGCAAGCGGAAGCACTGTCGGAACTGACAACCCCCTGACCACATTCACCGCTTCGACCTCTGTGATTAAATCGGCCCCCACCGCAGGGAGACTTGACTATGTCTTCACCGGAGAGGATGGAGGTGTATGCAGGGTCTTCAATACTGCCAAACCCTCAGTCGGAAGCAATGCCAGCCAGGTTTTTGCCATGTGGGTATACGGTGATCTGAGCTATAATGAGCTGGAATACTGGTTTTATTCCCCCGGTTCGGTAAACCGGATTGTCCCGACTGCCACGATCAACTGGGCCGGGTGGGACCTGATAGCCATACCTTTCAGCTCCATTGGAGGAAGCGGTGACTGGCAGTACCACAGCATTGTCGTGCGGCAGACAGGCAGCGGTCTTAAGTCAGGAACCATGTTTTTTGATGACGCGATGGTAATAACTCCGACCGGCATTGAAGACCAGGATGATGAGGCGGCGGAGCTTGCCGTTTATCCCAACCCCGTTAAAACGGAGGGCACTGTTTCATTCATCCTGCAGGCGCCTTCGGAAGTCAATATCAGCCTGTACGCATCTGACGGCAGCTTTACGGCACTAATTTTCGCCGGAGACCTCGGGGCGGGGAATAATACAGTGCGCTGGCATCCCTCGCCGGCTGTTGCCCCGGGGATATATTCACTTCGTCTTGGCATCCGCAACGGAGGAGAGACCCCATGGCATTATTACTCCAGGCAATGGGTAATTTTAAGATAGAACCGAAGCATTTAAAAAATCGGATTATTGCGAAGGAGATCCAGGTACAATGAGTAGCCAGATATTTTTTTGCCGGGATGGACGAGTATCAACAGCCAGGTTTTAATTCTGATCATGTAACGTCATTCCTTAAAACGAAAAAAGGAGGCTCCAAAAGTGCCTCCTTTTCCTTATAAACTGATTACGGTTTATTTCCTGGCTGCCCTGATGGCTGCCTCCGGGTTACTTCTTCGCCCTGATGGCTGCCTCCGGGTTACTTCTTCGCCCTGATGGCTGACTGTGCTGCTGCCAGCCTGGCGATGGGTACCCTGAAGGGTGAGCAGCTGACATAGGTGAGCCCGTTCCTGAAGCAGAACTCAACCGATGCCGGATCACCGCCCTGTTCGCCGCAGATACCTATCTTCAGGTTGGGGCGGGTAGCGCGTCCCTTTTCACATGCCATCGTGATCAGCTGTCCCACGCCGTCCTGGTCAATTGTCTGGAACGGGTCGGCTGCCAGCATCTTCTTGTCGAGATAATCATGGAGGAATCCTCCGATGTCATCGCGGCTGAAGCCGAAGGTCATCTGTGTCAGGTCATTGGTACCGAATGAGAAGAACTCGGCGGTCTTTGCCATGCGGTCTGCCAGCAGAGTCGCGCGCGGGATCTCGATCATGGTTCCGTACTTGTTGTCTATCTTGCTGAGGTTGAATTTTTTGCATACTTCAGCATAGACCCTGTCGTATATCTTCTTTGTTACATCCAGTTCAGACACGTCGCAGGTTACGGGGACCATCAGCTCGGGCATCGGGTTCTTGCCTTCCTTAAGCAGTTCGGCGGTAGCCTCGAACATAGCCCTGATCTGCATCTCGCTCACCTCGGGATAGGTGATGCCGAGGCGTACGCCGCGGTGGCCCATCATCGGGTTTGATTCATGGAGAGCTTCGCCTCTCCTGGCAACGGCTTCCACCGATATGCCGAGGGCCTTTGCAAGCTCAGCCTGCTTCTCAGCTCCCTGCGGAACAAACTCATGGAGCGGCGGGTCAAGCAGACGGAAGGTAACGGGCAGTCCGTCCATAGCCTCGAGGGTTCCCTTCATGTCCTTCTTTACATAGGGGAAGAGCTCGTCAAGTGCCTGCCTGCGCTCAGTCTCATTCTCACTGAGGATCATCTTGCGGAGGATAAAGAGGGGCTGCTCTGAACCCTTGCCATAGAACATATGTTCTGTACGGAAGAGGCCGATACCCTCGGCACCGAATTCACGTGCCATTTTTGCATCATCGGGATTGTCGCAATTGGTGCGGACACCCATGGTGCGGTTCTTGTCGACCATCTTCATGAACGACTGGAATCTCGGGTTCTCTGAAGCATCCATGAGGGCAATGGCGCCTGTATAGACATTACCCCTCGTACCGTTGAGGGTGATCACATCACCTTCCTTCAGGATTAGATCCGAACCGGATACTTTGGCCTTCTTTCCTGCCACGTCAACATGGAGACCGCCTGCACCGACGATGCAGCACTTGCCCCAGCCGCGTGCCACGAGGGCAGCGTGGGAGGTCATACCACCCCGGGCGGTGAGGATGCCTTCTGCTGCACGCATACCTTCAACATCTTCGGGGTTGGTCTCCTCACGCACGAGGATCACCTTTTCACCCTTGCGGTTCCATGCCACTGCGTCCTCAGCGGTGAAGACGATCCTGCCTACAGCGGCACCGGGGCCTGCAGGCAGACCCTTGACCAGCGGGGTAACCTTCTTCTCGGCTGCCGGGTCACAGATCGGGTGGAGAAGCTCATCCAGCTGCGCGGGGTCAACCCTCATCACTGCAGTCTTCTCATCGATAAGACCTTCCTGAAGCATATCCATTGCCATGTTCAGGGCAGCAGTACCGGTACGCTTGCCGGAGCGGCACTGAAGCATATAAAGCTTGCCTTCCTGGATGGTGAATTCAATGTCAAGCATGTCATGGAATGACTTCTCCAGGATGTTCCTGATCTCAACCAGCTCCTTATAGGTTCCGGGCATCGACTCCTGCATACTGTGGAGATGCTTGTTCTGTTCATTCTTTGTGTCATCGTTGAGCGGGTTCGGGGTGCGGATACCTGCCACAACGTCTTCACCCTGGGCATTTACGAGCCACTCACCGTAGAAGATGTTATCACCTGTAGCCGGGTTACGGGTAAAGGCGACACCGGTAGCCGATGAGTCGCCCATGTTTCCGAATACCATTGCCTGAACGTTCACTGCAGTTCCCCATGCATCAGGAATTCCTTCAATCCTGCGGTATGAAACAGCTTTCTTGCCGTTCCAGCTCTTGAAGACAGCCTTGATGCCACCTTCCAGCTGCTCACGTGCATCATCAGGGAACTCTTTTCCAAGCGACTTCTTGATGCGCTTCTTGAATTCCTCAGCCAGGTGCTTCAGCTCGTCGGCCGTAAGGTCAGTGTCTGACTTGTATCCCCTGCTGTGCTTGAATTCATCAAGCATCTCGTCAAGCTGCTTGCGGATCCCCTTGCCTTCAGCAGGCTCAATACCCTCAGCCTTTTCCATCACCACGTCAGCATACATCATGATCAGACGGCGGTATGAATCCCACACGAAACGGGGATTGCCGGTCTTGCTGATAAGGCCGGGAATGGTCTCCGAGCAGAGGCCTATGTTGAGAACGGTGTCCATCATTCCGGGCATGGAGCTGCGGGCTCCCGAACGGCATGATACGAGAAGGGCATTCTCCCTGTCACCGTATTTCAGGCCCATTGCCTGTTCAGTCTTCTTCATTGCTTCCCATACTTCAGGCATGAGCTCAGCCGGCAGCTGATGATTGTTCTGATAGTATTCCGTGCATACTTCAGTGGTAATCGTAAAACCGGCAGGTACCGGCAGGCCCAGGAGGCACATCTCAGCCAGATTGGCTCCCTTACCGCCCAGCAGATTCTTCATATCTGCCTTACCCTCGGCTGTCTTGTTTCCGAAGGAATAAACGCGCTTAACTTTTGACATATTCGATCTGGTTATTGATTAAAATCTCTTTTTTTTCGAAGCGCAAAGGTAATAAAAAGGAGGAGAAAATGAAATATCCTTTTTTTTACTGTAAGCGACGGCACAGGTAATCGGCTTTTCCCGGCCGTCAGTGCCGGGAGCCAGTAATGGCGCTGACCGTGCCGGAGTCCACCTTTGCGGTAATTCATACTGACTTATCCGGCATCAGATCCTGCCTTCCCCGGGCAGAAATCCTACCTCCTCCTGGCACGCGGGTGATACATCAGGACGGTGTCCCTCAGGTAACTGCGGTCAATATGGGTATATATCTCGGTAGTGGTTATTGACTCATGCCCCAGCATCTCCTGCACTGCCCGAAGGTCAGCCCCCCCCTCAACGAGGTGGGTGGCAAAGGAGTGACGGAGGGTGTGCGGACTGATATTCTTTTTAATTCCGGCATCAGCAGCAGCTTCCCTGATAATATTGAAAATCATGACCCGGGTAAGTTTCCTGCCGCGACGGTTGAGAAAGAGAATGTTCTGATCAGTTATCACCGGCATGTTCCTTCGCCGGTCAAGATAGTTGTCAATCTCCTTCAGGGTCACCTGGCCAATGGGTACCAGGCGCTGTTTGTTGCCCTTTCCCGTTATCCTGACGAACCCCTCCCGGCGGTGTATGTCAGTCAGCCGGAGGTTCACCAGCTCCGAGACCCTGAATCCGCATCCGTACATCGCCTCAATTATTGCCCTGTTCCTGTGCCCCGTGGGCTCACTCAGGTCAATTGTTGCCACCATCCTGTCAATCTCCTCAACTGAGAGCACCTCCGGCAGCTTCATCCCTGTCCGGGGCGCCTCAAGAAGGGAAGAAGGGTCATCTGTGATAATTTTCTCAAGGAGCATGTATCCGCAGAAGGATCTTATCCCTGAAATAATACGTGCCTGCGTCCTTACAGCATCATCCTTCATTGCTATATATGCCACGAAATCACTCAGATCACCATAGGTCAGCGAACCGGGTTCAGTCCCATTGCGGTATTCTGTTATCCAGTCGTGCAACCGGCGTACATCACCAAGGTAAGCAGCAACACTGTTGGGTGAAAGTGAACGCTCAATCCTGAGGTAATTGCCGAAACCACTTATAGTATCTGTCCATGAACCAGCCACCGGCTTCCGTTGAATGTCCCAAAGTTATGTTTTATAAAGGTTTTAAATCCGGTCATTTCTGTATTTTTGTACTGTCGGCAGATACTGCCTTATTTAATGCCTGGTATGAAAATAGCCATTATCAACGGGCCTAACCTCAATCTTCTCGGGAAGAGAGAGCCGGCCATATACGGATCCACGGGATTTGATGCCGTACTGACTGATCTTCAGACCCGTTTTCAGCATATTGAATTCAGCTATTCACATTCAAATGTAGAAGGGGAACTGGTAAACCTGATACAGGCAGCCGGAAGCAACGCTGACGGGATCATAATCAACCCGGCGGGGTATACCCATACCTCGGTGGCAATTGCTGACGCCATTGCTGCAACGGGAAAACCGGTCATAGAGGTTCATATCTCAAACCTCCTTTCAAGGGAGGATTTCCGTCACACCAGTCTTACCGGCCGGTATTGCCGGGGAAGCATTATGGGACTGGGCACAGACGGTTACAGGCTGGCAACAGAAGCACTCCTGGCAATCCTGAACAAATAAGCAAAACCATGGCAAAAAGCCTTCTTAAAAAGAGAACAAAGATTGTGGCCACTATCTCCGACAGGAACTGCGAACCCCATTTCCTGCAAAGACTTCATGAGGCAGGCATGGATGTGGTCAGAATAAATTCAGCACATCTTGATACTGATGGCGTGAGAAAAATAGTATCAAACGTACGCAGTGTATCTGACAAGATTGCTATCCTGCTTGATACTAAGGGGCCGGAGATAAGAACAACAGTCTGTGATGGACCGATAAGTTTCAGAAAGGGAGAATCAGTCAGGGTAGCCGGTAACGCGAATGCCCTGACAACCCATGAAGTGATCAATGTAAACTACTGTGAAATAGCAAAATACGTTCCGGAGGGAGCCTTCATTCTCATTGATGACGGGGAACTGGAGATTAAAATCACAGGCAGGGAAGGAAAGACCCTTACAGGTAGGATAGAGAATGACGGTATACTTGGTTCAAGGAAGACCGTCAACATACCACAGGTGAGAATCAACCTCCCGTCAGTCAGTGAGCGTGACCTTGCATTCATTGATCTTGCGGTAGATCTTGACCTTGAATTCATCGCACACTCTTTCGTAAGATCAAAGGAAGATGTCCTTGCCGTTCAGCGGATTCTTGACAAACGGTCAAGTGCCATCAAGATTATTGCCAAGATTGAGAACCAGCAGGGGGTAGACAACCTTGAAGAGATAATGGATCATTCATACGGGATAATGGTTGCAAGGGGTGATCTCGCAATTGAGGTTCCCTTTGAGAGGATTCCGGGTATTCAGCGCAACATAATTGCACGATGCATCGAGAAGCGCAAACCGGTTATCGTCGCCACCCAGATGCTTCACTCTATGATAAACAACCCGAGGCCAACCAGGGCTGAGGTGAGTGATGTGGCAAATGCCGTCTACAGCCAGACTGATGCCCTGATGCTGAGCGGAGAGACTGCCTCGGGCAGGTATCCGGTGGAATCAGTCCGTACCATGACACGAATAGCCTCAGAGACGGAGAGGGAGAAGGAACAGTATATTGAGATGCCTGCCGGATCCCTCAGCGGACCTGTTTCTGCCTACCTGGCAAAAGTAGCGGTCAAGACTTCCATCAGGATAAAGGCAAAGTCGATACTGGCAGACACCGTCAATGGCACTGCCATCAGGAACATGGCAGCGTTCAGGGGTATAAACCCGATCATCGCCCATTGCTATTCACACCGCACAATGAGGGAGCTGGCTCTCTCATACGGCGTCATACCTGTATTTATCGAAAAAAAAATGTCCGTGGATGAGTTCATCCATGTTTCAATATCCGGACTGCTCAGGAACCATAACCTGAAGGACAGTGACATAGTAGTGGTGCTCGCCGGGAACTTCTCAAGAGGCACAGGCTTCTCATTCATTGAGGTGGGAACGGTTGATTACCTTAAGGAGAGGGCGGGAATAACAGGAAAGGAGCTGATGGCTTGATTTTTGCTGCAATAATGACGGAGCCGGCATGAAAACAGTATCACTCGCAATCTTACTGCTGATACACCCTGTTCATGTGTCGCTTACAGGCATTGAATATGACGGGATGAACAGGTTATGGTCAGTCTTTGTTAAGGTCTGGAGCGATGACCTTGAGGCAGACATGAACCTTGGAACCGGCGACGGAGGTGAATTCACAGGCAACGGTGATGAAAGATTTTTACAGTATCTTTCAGACCGGGTTGTAATCATGGAAGACGGAAAACCGTTGCAGATGGAACTGCTCTCCGCATCGGCCGACGGGCTTGAACACCGGTTCACCCTTCGTGCTAAGGGAAAAAAAGGACTGAGGAGTGTGACAGTGATGAACCGGATTATGACCAGGCTTTATGAAGACCAGGCAAACATGCTCCTGTTCAGCCTGAACGGGATGGAAGAGGGTTACAGGTTCACGGTGAGGGATACAATCAGAAGCTACAAAATGAAATGAAAGGGAGTGCAATGATAAAACGATTTTCGTGCCTGCTGGCCGTACTGATGGCAATTGCTTCAGTGGCACAGGCAACTCACAACCGGGCAGGGGAGATTACCTATAAACAGTTATCCGACCTCACCTTTGAGGTTACGGTTACAACATTTACCTATACACTGAGCAAGGCTGACAGACCCAGCCTTGACGTTGAATGGGGTGACAACTCCATAACCAATGTGGCAAGAGTTTCCGAGACTATACTGCCGAACAACTACAAGAAAAACGTGTACGTTTCACAGCATACATATCCCGGGCCCGGGGTATACAGGATAGTGGTGCAGGACCCTAACCGTAACTTCGGAGTGGAGAACATACCAAACTCTGTAAACGTGGTTTTTTCGATCTCCACGATTCTGATAGTTAACACTGCTGTCGGGCGGAACAGCACCCCGGTTCTGCTTAACCCTCCCTACGACAAGGCAGCGGTAGGACAGGTGTTCATCCATAACCCAGCTGCTTTTGATCCTGACGGCGACAGTCTCTCGTACAAACTTACCGTATGCACCAGGGAAGACGGAAATCCGATTCAGAACTATACCCTGCCGCCTGCCTCCAACAAATTCTATGTTGATTCAATCTCAGGTGATCTCGTCTGGGATGCACCCATCACCATAGGAATCTACAATGTGGCGATGGAGATACAGGAATGGCGGGCCGGTATCAAGATCGGAATTGTGGTGCGCGATATGCAGATTGAGGTATACGAGACTGACAACAAGCCTCCTGTAACCTCTCCGCTTCCAGACCTGTGCGTAGAGGCAGGCGAGACAGTGACCGTCGATATTACGGCCTCTGACGCTGACCTTGACTCGGTCACCCTTATTGCCACATCAGGGATCTTTTCTGAGACTGTTTGTCCTGCAACCTTTACAACGATATCCTCTGTGGCCGGACTCACCAGGGCAAGGCTTAGCTGGGTTCCATGCCACGGTGCGGTAAGACATCAGCCCTATGATATTGTCATAAAGGCGGAAGATTCCAACCGGGAGCTGCAACTGGTTGATATAGACAATATGAGCATAAAGGTCCTGGGTCCGTCACCCGTACTCCTCTCAGCTGTGCCCATGGGTAAATTCGTGCAGCTTAACTGGGCAGCCTATGTCACCGGCCAGATTGCCGGTTTCAGCATATACAGGCGTGAAGGTGCCTCCACCCTGGCTGCAGATACTTGCTATGACGGTATTCCGCCGGCTTCAGGCTTTGTCAAGGTTGGCTATGTCGGAGGACCCGGCTCAATCAGCTTCACTGATACTGATGATGCCCTGGAGGCAGGTACAGAGTATGCATACAGGATTGTGGCAGTCTATCCGAACGGTACGGAAAGCAAACCCTCAAATGAGGTGGTCACCTCCCTGATCACAGGCTTACCTCTCATTACAAATGTATCAATTAGAAACACACACCCTGTAAACGGTTCACTTACACTTGCATGGCAGAAACCACGCCGCCTTGACACTATCCCTGCAAACGGACCGTATGAGTACCTGATCTACAGGGCAGAAGGGATAGCAGGCACTGCCTGGCAGCTGATACATACCCTACCCACCTCTGACCTCAATGACACCGTTTATGTAGATACTCTCATAAATACTCTTGACAGGGGGTGGGTCTACAGGGTAGAGCTTTACAACAACGCTCCCGGTAACAGGTTTCTGATCGGTGACCCCGGCATAGCTTCTTCACTCTATCTCACGGCATTACCGGGTGACAGGAAGATGCGGTTTGTACTGACCCGCAATGTGCCATGGATAAATACCTCCTATGATTTCTACCGGTTTAACGGATCAACATGGCAACTTGTGGGATCAACAAACCAGCTTAACTACACCGACAATAACCTGGTTAACGGAACGGAATACTGCTACTATGTCGTCTCCACCGGAGGCTACCAGGGGGCAGATACACCTAAGAACCTGTTAAACCTCTCGCAACGTACATGTGCCATACCTGTTGACAATGAGCCTCCATGCCCTCCGGCACTGACGGTCTCATCGCAGTGTGACAGCCTTTACAACACAGTCAGGTGGTCAATTGCAGACCCTGTCTGTTTTGAGGATGTGGCAGGATACAAACTCTATTACAAGCAGACCACTGCTGAGGAGCTTTCGCTGCTCATCACCATTGATGACAGGGATGTAAAGAAGTATGTGCATTCGCTGCCTGACTACGTTGCTGGATGCTATGCCATCTCAGCTTTTGACGTGAACGGCAATGAAAGCCCTCTCTCCACAATGATCTGTGTTGATTCCTGTAACTTTTACGAAATACCAAATGTCTTCACCCCCAATGGCGATGATGTCAATGACTTCCTCCTGGCAAAGACCTCAGCCCTTGTGGAAAAAGTGGAGTTCAGGCTCTTCAACAGGGCCGGGGTGCTGATTTTCAGCACACAGGAGCCCAGACTGAACTGGGATGGTACCTATAAGGGGAGAATAGTGCCTTCGGGAGTATATTATTATGACTGTGAGGTATTCGAAAGAAGAATCAGCGGCCTGGAACAGTTTCACCTGAGCGGATTTATTCATGTAATAACTGAAAAGGGAGCAGGCCCGGGAATTATTGAAGGAAAAAAATGAAAACAATGAAAATACTATTATCCTGCCTTGTCATAACCCTGGCCTCGATGACAGCAAAAGGTCAGGATGGCTATGATAATATCCTCAGGGCGGTGACCCTTGCGGGGAGGGGAGAGGTGACACAGGCTGCCCTGATACTGGTTAAGATGCAGGTGATTACGGGTGATGCCTCCATGCTTGTGCTGAGAGGTGACATATACCTGAAGGCCGCCATGGTCAGGGAAGCAAAAGCTGATTACATGAGGGCAGAGAACCTGAGGCAGGGTGCAGGGTTATATGGTCTTGCGAAGTGCGCTGCTGCCGAAGGTGATCTGAAGACAGCTGTCTCTCTTCTTGAAGCCCATCTTAAATCACCATTCAGGAAAAGTGAACCGGAGATACTTCTTGACGAAGCCTTCAGGCCTGTTTCCTCTTCACCTGAGTGGAGGGCCCTCTGGAAAAAGGATTGGTACAGGGGATATGAAAGAAAGAGCTGGGAAATAGATCATTACCTTAAGTCAGGCCGGCTTGATCAAGCTTCTTCCACCTATGCAGAACTCTCCTCGCAGTATCCTGAATTGCCGGTTACTGATTACAACCATGCCCTTATACTCATGAGCAACGGAAGGTACAATGAGGCTTCTGTCCTGCTGGCAGGCATAACTGAGGGAAGCGATACCCCGGCTGCATGGCTTTATGCCCTGGCAGAAGCAAGGGAGGGTGAAGGGAGTACGTATGCCGCTGCTGCCGTCTACGCAAGACTTATCAATGCAGGGTATCCCGATCCGGGATTGCTGCTGAAAAAAGCACGGATGCTCCTCAGGTCAGGAGACAGGGACGCTGCCAGGAAAGAGATGCAGAGATATCTTTCAATCGACCCTGACAACGGCGAGGCGCTGGGACTGATAGGAAGGACCTATGCCGAGGAAGGGGCAATATATGAGGCTCTTCCCTATCTTAATGACAACGTTGAAAAACACCCTGGTGAGGCATCCGCCTTCAGGCTGAGGGGAGATGCATGGCTTGCCTCCCGCTCATGGGAACGGGCTGCGGAGGATTATGCCATGAGCCTCGACCTTGATCCTGAAAACGGAATGGTAAATCTTAACATGGGTGTTTCACTCATCAACAGCGGCAGGGTTGAGGAAGCCTGCCATTATCTCCGCAAGGCTAGGAAGATGGGTGTTAAGGAGGCTACCGATTACCTCTCAAAATACTGCATAAGGTGATAACAGAAGAGGCTGTCCCATGCGGGGCAGCCTCTTATTCTTCCGGTCCAGCCATTAAATCGGACTATTATCTCACATTTTTAACTATCCTGTCATAGAGATCCTTCGGCTTGAAGGGTTTGAGGACGTAGTCATTTATGGCCAGGTTCTCTATCTTGTCATGAGCCTCTGACATGACAGCTGCTGTCAACGCCACAATGGGTATCTGGCTGATCTTTCTGTCAGGTGAGCTGCGTATAATGCGTGTTGCCTCAATGCCGTCCATCACCGGCATGTGAAGATCCATCAGGATAAGGTCAAACTCCTGCCGCTTTATCTCCTCCAGGGCCAGGGCGCCGTTCTCTACGTGGGTTACCTTAACCCCCCAGCTCTCCAGGAATTTATTGGCAACGAAGAAATTTATCTTGTTGTCTTCCGCCACAAGTATCCGTTTGCCTGCAAGGCCCTTCATGCTGTCAGGCGCACCCGCGCGTTCGGCTGCCCTGGGCTCTGCCACCGGTACTGTATATTCAATTGCGAAAGTGAATACCGATCCCTTGTCCGGCTCGCTGGATACACCTATCGACCCTCCCTGCAGGTCTACAAGCTTCTTGCATATTGCCAGGCCAAGCCCCGTTCCGCCATACTTGCGGGTGGTATCTGCGGATGCCTGGGCATAGCTCTCGAAAATCTCCTCCTGCTTCTCTGTCGCAATTCCTATACCGGTGTCGGCAACCGAGAACTCAATCAGCGCCCTGCCTTCCTGGCGGTCCCTTAAGGAGGCTTTAAGGGTAATTCCTCCCCTGGAGGTAAACTTCATTGCGTTGGAAAGCAGGTTGGAGAGTATCTGGTTAAGCCTTATCGGGTCTCCGATAAGGGTTACCGGCAGGTCAGGACTCTTTTCAAGGGCAAAATAAATACCTTTTTCAAGCGCCCTGTGGCTGTATGATCTGCGTATGTCTTCAAGCATGCTCGCCAGGTCAAATTCAGTCTTTTCAAAGACTATTTTTCCGGCTTCCATCTTGTTGTAGTCAAGAATGTCATTGACCAGGGTGAGGAGATGATTTGCCGAGAACCTGAGGGTATTGATATAATCCATCTGGTCTTCACGCGGATTGCTCTGGTGGAGCAGGTTGGTGATACCTATCACTTCGTTGAGGGGAGTGCGGATTTCATGGCTCATAGTAGACATGAACTGCTGCTTTGAGAATGCTGCTTCTTCGGCCCTCTTGCGTGCGGTGATGAGGTTGTCAAGCATCCTTCGGCGCTGCAGCGTAAGGACTATCTGGTTTGCTATGAATTCAAAAACCTGCAGGTCATCATTGTTGAAGGCATCAATCGATTTGTAATCCTGCAGACAGATTGCGCCGATCACCTCGTCATCCATCCTGAGCGGAACGCCCATCCATATCTTGCATGGTGAACCTACAAGACTGATTGCACCGGTCTTTTCTATCTTGAGTATGTCATTCTCATCGAGCAGTACAGCCTTGTTGTTCCTGATGACCCAGCCTGTAAGGGTGTTCTTTGCAGCAGTCTCCTGGAAGTGGTCTCGCTCATCTGCAAAGAACGGGAATGTAAGGGTATCCTTATCCCTGTTGTAAAGGGCTATGAAAAAGTTGTTGACGTTCCAGAGTTTGCCTATCTCTTTAACTATCGTGGGATAAATGTCGAAAATATCCGAATCCTGCAACGCAACCGTTGAGATATTGTATTGTATCTCCTGCATCAGCCTGCTCTTTATCTCCCTCGTAATATCGCGGTAGATGCCCAGGAAAGCAATGGTTTTGTCGTTTGAGATGACAGAGGAGGCTATCAGTGAGACGTTTATCCTGTTACCGTGCTTGTCTTTCCTGATTGTTTCAAGATACCCTGTTCCCATTGCAAGGGCAGTCTCGTCAATTTTTACCGCTTCGTCGCGCAGTTCTTCTGGCACCACCAGGTCGTCAATCATCCTGTTCATGGCTTCATCGGCCTCGTATCCGAACAGCTGTGTGAAACCTCTGTTGATTCGCATTATACGGCCGTCAAAATCAGTCAGCACGATAGCTTCGGGAGCAGCGTCGATAAGATGTTCGAGAAGAGCTTTTTCGTTTGACAACCTCTGCTCGTATTCCTTATGTTTGCTAACATCAGTAAGAACACACCTGTAGCCGGCTACCCTGTTACGGATGATGATCGGGCCGGCATGGAAAAGTACTGAGACGTTACGGTTGAGTTTGTTTATCAGCACATATTCGTCAAAGGTGATCTGCCCCGGCCTGGTCAGCCCTGACAACTCCCTCATGAGCCTGTCGAGGTCATCAGGAAGGAATAGTGATGAAAGGGTCACCCCCTTTGCGAGATCATTGTTGTCAAATCCAAGGGTCATCATACCCTGCGTGTTCATGAAAGTGACATGGCCCTTGGTGTCAATCTCCATGATCATTTCAGGGAGCAGTTCGGCAAAGGTTTCGAAGACGATCCCCTGCTTGAGTATTTCGCTTTCTCTTTCCTTCTGTGCCTTCCCTGCTTCCCAGGTCACAAGTACGTCGCCGGTGGAAAGCAGCATCCCGATATAATATCCTGCCTCATCCGTTCCGTCAGGAGATACCGGAATCTTGTATGGCCGCCGGCTGGTTTCAAGATTCTCGAGAAGATTAAGGAATGCTTCGTTCTTCCCGAAGGGAGTCTCTCCAATCTCCTTTCCGAGGGCATCCTTCCTGTCAGCCTGTTCAACATCCTCAGCCCTGTAATTGAAGTCAATGATGAAGTGTTGGTTGTCACCCTCCCGGCGGAGTATGACGGCATAGCTGCTCATTGAATCAAAGATTTCCCTCAGAATCTTTTCTGATTCAGCCCTTGCAAAACCACCATTCAGCGCACTGATGTCATTGTAATAGGTGATGAGGAATACTTCCTCTCCGAGAAAGAAGGTACGGGCGCTGAAGAGAAAAGTACGCTCCTCACCGGAACGCATCCGGAGTTTTATCTCCAGATCGGTCACCTTTTTCAGCCTCGAAAGGAGCCTCATGTATTTGCGGCTCTGTATCAGATCGACGTAAAGCTGGATGTCATCCGAAGTTTTGCCGATGATATCTTCCTTCCTGTATCCGGTAGTTTCAAGGAAAGCCTGGTTAACCTCTATGTACTTCTGTGTCTCGAGGTTACTTAGTGTGATCAGCTGGTTGGTGCTGTTAAAAGCCAGCTCAGGGATGTCTGCGAGATGTTTAAGAGAGGTCAGGTATGCCGGGGAGTTTTCCGGCTCGTTGACTGGATCTTTTCTCTTTTCCATCTGGATGCCTGTTGTATACATTAAAAACGGGGAATAGCGGTCCGGCTGAATAAAATTACGATATCTGTATGATCTATAACGGAGTTCCCCGTCAACTTATTTTCTCTCCGTGTGAGGCATACCATGCGCACCAGGGTTTCAGTCCGCATGCCTGGCATCGCGGCCTCCGTGCCGTACAGATATATCTTCCGTGAAGCAGCAGCCAGTGATGCGCCCTGGGCCTGACAGCCTCAGGTATCTCACGGGTCAGCCTGAGCTCCACTTCAAGAGGATTCCTTGCGCCCGGTGTCAGCCCAAGTCTGCGCGCAACCCTGAAGACATGCGTATCAACTGCTATGACCGGACTGTTCCATACCACTGAAGCAATCACATTCGCTGTCTTCCTGCCCACACCGGGCAACATGGTCAGCTCCTCCCTGGCTGAAGGGACTACACCCCTGAAACGGCTGACAATCATCTCAGCCATACCCTTGAGATGCTTCGCTTTGTTGTTCGGATATGAACAGCTTTTTATCAGGCTGAAAATCTCTTCATGCTTTGCCTGAGCCATGGATGAAGCATCAGGAAACCGCTCAAAAAGAGCGGGAGTGATCATGTTCACCCTTTTGTCAGTACACTGGGCCGAAAGAATCACCGCCACAATAAGCTGGAACGGATCTCCGTAAAACAGCTCCGTATCAGCCGCCGGCATGTTCTCGTCAAACCATTTCAGCACATATTTGTACCGGTCACCGATCTTCACTTTCACCTCACGTTTCACCGGTATGAATGTACTATTTTTTATTTTTTTGCCGGTAAAGTATCACTATCTGAATAAAATCATGGTAATTAACGGTTCCGTTTGCTATTTTGTGCCGGAATGAACCGGATAAGAATAAACAGCGCTGAAGGGAAGTCCCTGCTGATCCTGGGCGGAAAGACGGGTGATATTCTTCCCCTTCTCCCCGTAAAGGGCCTCTTTATTATCACTGACACAAACGTGATGAAGATATATGGCAATTCCTTTCCTCCGGCAGAGGTTTTTGTCATTGAACCGGGAGAGAAGAGCAAAACACTGCAGGTGGTGGAGGATCTCTGCAGGCAGTTGCTTGAAGCCGGAGCAGACCGTACCTCCTTTGTCCTCGGAATAGGGGGCGGTGTGGTTTGTGATGTGGCCGGCCTGGTAGCCTCGGTATATATGAGAGGGGTGAGGCATGCCTTCATCTCCACAACCCTGCTCTCACAGGTGGATGCCAGTATAGGAGGCAAGACAGGGGTGAATCTGGGAGAATACAAGAATACCATCGGAACTTTCCGTCAACCGGAGTTTGTGCTGTGTGACCATGATATGCTGGCCACTCTTCCTGATGAGGAGTTCCGGTCAGGCATGGGAGAACTCCTGAAGCATGGGGCAATACGAGACAGGACCCTCTTTTTCGATGTTTCCGCGTCATCCGATCGCCTGTTCGCAAGAGACCCCCGCCTTCTTGGCGATTTCATCCTTAGGGCCGTGAAAATAAAGGCAGGAGTGGTAAAACGTGATCCGCTGGAAAAGGACCTGAGAAGAATCCTGAATTTCGGACATACCTTCGGCCATGTCATTGAGACATATTATAAGATTCCTCATGGCATAGCTGTGGCCCGGGGAATGATTATCGCAGCAGAGTTGTCAGTATGGAAGGGTGAAATGCCTCACTCCGAGCTGACACTCCTCCAGGTGACTCTCGAAAAGACAGGTATGCTGACCGGATACCCGCTCCCGGCAGGTGTTGCCGGTATGATGGCCAGGGATAAGAAAAGCCATTCTGGATCTGTTAATTTCGTGTTACTCAGGTCGGTAGGCAAAGCCATCGTAAGAAGCATTTCTTTCACTGAACTGCAGGCATTTATAAATTTCTATAATGATAAATAGAGAATAAAATACTTATTATCAAGTTAAAGATGAACACTATAGGAACCATATTCAGGGTATCGATATTTGGGGAGTCACACGGGCCGGCTGTAGGAGTTGTTATAGATGGCTGTCCGGCAGGTCTGCCGTTCTGGAGGGAGGAACTGATGGCTGACCTCTCAAGGAGAAAGGGAATCCTGCCCGGAACAACACCACGCAGGGAGAGTGATGAACCCGAAGTACTGAGCGGAATCATAAATGATTATACTACAGGAGCGCCTCTGGTGATCTGTACCCGTAACAAGGATTTCCGTCCGGGTGACTATGAGCAGTTCAGCAGCATACCACGGCCAGGGCATGCTGATTTCACTGCCGGATACAAGTACAAGGGATTCAGCGATATGCGTGGCGGAGGCCATTTCTCGGGCCGTCTTACATGGGGTATGGTCACCGCCGGCTATTTTGCCCGGAAGATACTCTCACCGGCAATAATAACTGCTGCACTTATTGAGGCTGGCGGTGAAAAGGATATAGTGACGGCTATAGCCAAGGCAACTGAGACCAATGACACCGTTGGCGGTGTTGTTGAGTGTGTTGTCAAGAATGTGCCGAAAGGTTTGGGAGAACCATCCTACATGTCTGTTGAGGCTGCTCTTGGTATGATAGCATTCGGGATACCCGCAGTGAACGGTGTGGAATTCGGTGCAGGATTCGCATCATCAAGAAGCTATGGATCACTTCATAATGATCCGTTTGTTGATGCCCGTGGTAAAACTTCAACAAACAACGCCGGTGGAATAAACGGCGGAATTACCAATGGCAATGATCTTGTCATGAGGGTTTCCGTCAAACCCGCGGCCAGCACCGGTGTGCCACAGAAAACCTTTGACACCCAAAAGGGGGAAATGGCCGACCTGGAAATAAAGGGGAGGCATGATGCATGCATCGCCAGGCGTATTCCGGTGATCCTGGAATCCGCGGTTGCCATAGGCCTTGCTGACCTGCTGATGATCGACAGGGCCGTCAACGGTATCAGGGAAAGATAACAACCTTATTTTCCTGCTTTTGATCCTGATCAGCATGGAAATCATTTTCGGATCAAAGCAGCCGCGATCAGGCTTCAACAGACTTATCAGACTGTGATTACCAGTATCCGCCCGGTACCGGATGTGACCCTGTACCGGTCGTCGATCCTGAATCCCATTACCCACATAACTTCATCACCGGAGAGCATCAGAAGCACCTTTTCCTTTTCAGTGACAGGTACCTTGAGGTCAATCAGGAAGTCGCTTATCTTCTTCATCTGTTTCATTCCCAGAGGTCTGAACCTGTCTCCCGGCCCCCAGTGCCTGACGGTGACCGGGAATGTAACCCTGTCAAGATCCAGTGCAGCTGTAAGGGGGATAACAGGAAGTGACTCTTCAGAAGGCTCTGTGATCCGAAGGTCACTGAAAAGGCCTGAAATCCTCATTTCATCGATGGAATTGAAGCAGTATTCAGCAGGTTTCTCTGTTTTCGCAGGGGTTATGATTATCCGCCCCCTGTCATTAAGCAGCCTGTGAGTGGAGGTGTACACCGATTTTCCGGTTTCTGAACTGAGAAGAGAAATGACTTCGGCAGTCTGTTTCGGAGAAAGGCCGAAGGGACGGAATAGTTCGAAAATATGAGGTTCGGGAGGATCCAGGCCCTTCAATCTCCTGATTTCGGCTTCAGTGGTTTCACCGGTGGTCCGGAAAATCTCCCTGCTCAGTTTTGAGATGTAGACTTCCACAATGGACGCGGATGCCGACAGGTGGTTCATTGTATCATTAATTGACTGAACGACACCTGGATTGACCTTTTCCATCTCCGGGATAACGAGGTGCCTTATCCTGTTACGGGTGTATTTCACCTGGGCATTTGAGCTGTCTTCCCTGTATTCTGTTTCATGTTCGGCTGCAAATGAAGAAATCTCATCCCTTGTGGCAAATAGTAGTGGCCTTATAATATCTCCCGAGCGGGGGCTCATGCCTGCCAGGCCGCTGAGTCCTGTTCCCCGGATCAGGTTAATAAGAAAGGTCTCGACATTGTCATTCAGGTTGTGAGCCACAGCCACAGCATCAAATCCCTCCGTACGGACAAGAGACCGGAACCAGTCGTAGCGGAGTTCCCGGGCAGCCATCTGCACTGAGATTTTTCGGCTTGCGGCAAAACCGAGGGTATCAAACCTGTTGACGAAAAACTGAATATTGTTTTTTCTGGCCCATGAAGCAACAAACTCTTCATCATTGTCAGACTCCTCACCCCTGAGAGAGAAGTTGCAGTGGGCAATTGAATGTTCAATGCCTGCCTCCCTGAAGAGCCAGGTCATAACCATGGAGTCTATCCCGCCGCTGACAGCGAGCAATATCCTGCTGCTGCCTGAGAAAAGCTTCTCCTGTCGGCCGTATTCCAGAAATTTCATGAACATTGCACATCTGTTTTTTTGGCAAAATTATACATCATCAGCGGAACGGGGTGAGTCCCGGCGGACCCGGTTCAAATCGCGGAGGTTTCAGTTTTACCAGCCCGGCAGCGGTAATCCATGAGCTCTCTGACCAGGGAGGAGAGCTGGGATACCATGCCAGCCTTATCTGAAGAGTGTTCAGCACAAGCTGATCATTCCTCAGCCTGACACCTGCACCAAGTGCTGTGACAGCACTGTACCTCCCGTCACTGATTCCTTCACCTGCAAGAACACCGGCATCGGCAAAGGCAAACAGGGCGAATCTGAATCCTGCCACCGGCCTGGAAAGAAACAGAACCGGTTCCAGTGAGCATGCCAGGCGGGTGTTCCCGCTGACCGAATCATTGCGGAATCCCCTTATTAGTGCATCATCCCTGAAATAGAGGAATTCATCCGAGTACCGGTTGAACCCTCTTGTGTAACTTAAATTCACGAATGTCCGGATCTTTGACCTTCGTGCTGCGACAAGTGGGGTAAAATACCGAATTACTCCCTGAACCATACCCTGTTCGGAGCTTCCTTGACTGTAAAATGCCGAGACTCCTGCACCCGTATAGATGTAACCTATCCTGTTGAAGAAGTTGCCGTATGATAACATAACTCCTGAGTAGTTCCGAAACTTGAACTCGTTCTTTTCCCTCCCTACGGTAAATTCAGCCATGTATCCGTACGGAATATCCTCGGTGCGTCCGTAGCTGTATATTAATGATGTATTTATAAATCTCTGGGATGAGATGGCAAGGCTGCCGGCAAGAAACTGGTAATTCTGAAGACGGTAGTATGAATAATCGTCTATCTCCGGCCTGGCAAATACATTGTTATGTATGTACCTTGCCGTCAGTATAAGCCTTATGACATTACTCCTGTCAAGCATGAAGGACCTGGCCCCCCAGTAATCCTGCCTTACAAACCTCAGCGGAACCGGGTTGATCATGGTGTCAAGGTCTTCAGATGCATTTATGAACAAAGCTGAGGCTGACCATGAGTATTTTGTATCGGAAGTGACAAAATCCCGGCTGAAGATGCCACCCGCGCGTGTAGTACCAAGTCCGTCTGCAAATTCCAGTTCAAGGTCTGAAAAAGTGCGGGCTATGTTCCGCACTGAATACTTCAATCCTATGCCCGGTGCTGAATAATCATTAAAGTCGTATGGCAGGTTAATCTCAAGTTCATGACCCAGTCCTGCAAAATTCCTGCTGTAAAGCCCGAGCTTCCCGCTTCGCACATCATCGAGCCTGATGCTCATTCCCACCGGGTATTTTTCCCTTACCACTACGGCAATATCTGCAAAGATGCTGTCAACCGGAATAACCGTGATCCTGGCATCATCAATAAATGGCAGTTCTCTCAGAAGCCTTTCATTGTCAGAAAGCAAAAGGGGTGAAACGGTATCTCCTTCAATGAAGAGAAGATGGTGGTTAAGGACGAACCTGCGGGTTTTCGTGTATGTCGAGTTGGCAAGTTTTTCCGCCCCTGAGGGGCTCCTGCTCTCGGGGTCCTCGATGTCATAGCCAAATGCATCAAGCCGTATGATCTCCCTGTTGCGTATAATCCTTCCCCCGTATGCTTCAAAGGTTGATGTACTTGTCATCTTGTCCCTCGCATTTCCCGGGGGTGCCGGAGATACGACTATCATGTCATAGAGCAGGCTGGTGAGTTTTCTCTTCTCGGCCCTTACCTTCAGTGAATCATAGAACGCTTTTGACAGTGTATCAGGGGGTACAGGCTCCTGTGCCCGGGCAATGAATCCGTGAAATAAAAGGGAGAGCAGGAGGAAGGAGACAAAAAGGGCAGGGGGGGTACTATTTGTACATCGCTTCACTTTGGCTTTGAATTGTCATCCAGGATGTCGTCAGAGTTGAACTGGAACCCGAGTCTTTTCCCGGTAATCAGCCTTGAGTGCTGTATCTTCGATTCCGCCTGCCCTACAGAGGCTATCTTTACAGTATCGTAAGGAGGAACCAGCAGGTCAAATTCAAGTGAGTAGTTAATTGCAGTATAGACTATCTTTTTCAGCGAATCCTGGCTGTATGGCTCGTTGCCGTAATTTGTGAACAGCATTCCCATCTGCCTCTTCCCTTCAACAAAGTACTGGTGCTCATGATTTATGAAAATACGGGCGATAAGGTAACCAAGGTCATCAAGTCTGGAGTATTTGAATGAATCAGCAAGAAAGTTGTAGATGTTTATGATCCCGCTGTATGAGTTATTCTTATCCTTCTGGATATAAGCCGTCTTCCAGGCAGGGTGTTCACGGTCAAACTGAAAAATGTTTGAATGCATGCTGAAAAGCAGCAGGTCAGCGGCCACCTTGAGCTGGGCATCGAAGTTGCTCCTGTCAGTGTATTCCATCCTGATCCTCGGGTCAATGCCGGTCAGGTTGCTGTTTACATCCCTTGCAAGGTTCTTCAGGATATCCTTCACCATCATGAAGGCAGCAGCAGTATTGTCAAATACTTTCTGCTTCAGTACCGACTTGTTCTTCAGGGTATCAATTATCACAACTTTTTTCTGTGAATTCTCATCCGCCATGTCAGTTCAATTACTCGATCGTTAAAATTAAGGATTTATTCCACACAAAAGCAACCGGGACGCATTTAAAATAAAAGCCATCCTGTTGCCCAGACCAGGTTGTGACGGGTTAAGCCAATGAAAAAGATTGTCTCTAGTAAGCCCTGGCGAACAGAACTCTTCTTTCTGAAGGCTTACCAGAAAGGATGCAAGTGCCCTTTTCAGGAGGGTAATTGAACGGGAGGGCCCTGATGGTGGCCTTGGTGAGATCCTTGATCTTCTCCTCGGTTTCAGGGGTGCCGTCCCAGTGAGCCAGTACAAATCCTCCGCGGTTCTCAATTATATCAGTGAACTCATCCCAGGTATCTGCCCTGTAAGTGTTGCTGTCCCTGAACTCTACCGCTTTTCTGAAGATATTTTTCTGAATCTCCTCCAAGAGACCCTTCACGTGCTCAACAATGTTGTCACGGCTGATCGTCTCCTTGGCAAGGGTATCGCGCCGGGCTACCTCAATTGTCCCCTGTTCCGCATCGCGGGGGCCTATGGCCAGCCTCACAGGTACACCCTTGAGTTCATATTCAGCGAATTTGAAACCTGGTTTCTGGGTGTCACGGTTATCATATTTTACCGTAAAACCGGCCTTTTCAAGCTGTGATTTAATATCCAGGGCTATTCCTGAGATGGCATCCAGCTGATCATTGCCCTTGTAAATCGGGACTATCACCACCTGGATCGGCGCAAGTTTCGGAGGAAGCACCAGACCGTTGTTGTCTGCATGGGCCATTATCAGCGCACCTATCAGTCGTGTGGTAACACCCCATGAGGTAGCCCAGACATAATCAAGCTTTCCTTCCTGGTTGGTAAACTGCACATCGAAGGCCTTGGCAAAATTCTGCCCGAGGAAATGGCTGGTTCCTCCCTGCAGCGCCTTGCCGTCCTGCATCAGCATCTCAATCGTATAGGTGTCAATGGCTCCGGCAAACTTCTCGCTGTCTGTCTTTACCCCCTTCACAACCGGTACAGCCATGTAATTCTCAACGAAGTCGGAATAAAGCTCAAGTATCATCCTTGCTTCTTCTTCAGCCTCCTCCCTTGTTGCATGAGCCGTATGACCCTCCTGCCAGAGAAACTCTGTGGTACGAAGAAAAAGCCTGGTGCGCATCTCCCACCTGACCACGTTTGCCCACTGGTTTATAAGTAACGGGAGGTCACG
The DNA here is from genome assembly GCA_964470815.1 of uncultured Rikenella sp. Taxonomy (GTDB): domain Bacteria; phylum Bacteroidota; class Bacteroidia; order Bacteroidales; family VadinHA17; genus SR-FBR-E99. The sequence continues at coordinate 332 of CAYYEH010000019.1, read as the reverse complement.
GTATGACTGGATCCAGTCCTTGTATGTGTTCCAGATTATCGTCTCGGAAGTAGGCCTTACAATCAGTTCCTCTTCAAGACGGGCATCCGGATCAACAACTATTCCCTTTCCGTCAGGAGAATTCCTGAGCCTGTAGTGCGTAACCACGGCGCATTCCTTTGCAAATCCCTCCACATGGGCGGCCTCCCGGCTGAAGAACGACTTCGGGATGAACAGGGGGAAATAGGCATTTACATGCCCTGTTGCCTTGAACATCCTGTCAAGTTCAGCCTGTATCTTTTCCCATATGGCATAGCCGTAAGGCTTGATGACCATGCAGCCTCTCACGGCTG
>CAYYEH010000018.1:0-39842 GCA_964470815.1 uncultured Rikenella sp. | reverse complement strand
TTAGCCTTCCGGACCTCATAAATGAGGGTAACCTCGGCCTTATCAAGGCTGCAGAAAAATTTGATGAAACGAGAGGTTTCAAATTCATATCGTATGCTGTCTGGTGGATCAGGCAATCAATTCTCCAGGCTCTTGCAGAGCAATCGAGGATAGTTCGTCTGCCTCTCAACCAGGTTGGTTCCCTGAACAAGATCAACAAGGCATTTGCCAGGTTTGAGCAGGAGAATGAGCGTACTCCGTCACCGGAGGAGCTGGCTGAGGTGCTTGACCTTCCGAAGGAGAAGGTGGCAGACACACTCAAGGTTTCGGGCCGGCATGTTTCGGTGGATGCACCTTTTGTGGAAGGAGAAGACAACAGCCTTCTCGACGTACTGACCAACACTGACTCACCCATAGCTGACAAGATGCTCATAGACGAGTCACTCTCCAAGGAGATTGACAGGGCACTGGCAACGCTTACTGAAAGGGAGAGGGACATAATACGTTATTTCTTTGGTATTGCATGCCAGGAAATGACACTTGAGGAGATAGGAGAGAAGTTCGGACTTACCCGGGAAAGGGTAAGGCAGATCAAGGAGAAGGCAATTCGCCGCCTGCGCCATACATCGCGCAGTAAGCTTCTGAAGGGATACCTGGGTTAGTATTCCAGGGAATAAGTAAACAGAAGAAGGGGTGCTGCAGGCACCCTTTTTTCATTAAAGCAAAATGAGCCCGGGGATCGGGCTCATTCTTGTGTCCGCTTGCGACGCGGATCTGGGGGGAAGAACTGCTTCATGCGGATATGGCTGAAATGAGAAACAGAAATTACCATATCGCCCGGTAAAGATAACCGTGACTGACCGATAAATTATACCGTTTAAGGCTCCAACTTACAGATTGCCCTGTTGGAACAACAGATACCCCTGAAAAGACAATAAAACACTATTTCCCGGTAAATCTTCTTACAAATTCATTTTTATATGAATCACCCAGGAATGCCTTTAGCCCTTCAGAAAGGAGTATCTCTCCCTGCCTGGTGTACCCTGTGACATGGTCAAGGTTGACAAGGAAGGAGTTGTGAACCCTGAGAAAATTCTGGTCTTCAAGCAATCCGTCAAAGTGTTTTAGATTCTTCGAGCTGACCACCTTTCTGTTGCCGGAGAGGTGGAAGTTGGTACAATAGCCATCAGCCTGGCACATAATTATCTCGTAAACCTTCAGAACCTCAAATCCCTTTATATTGGGTATTATCAGTGTTGACTGCCTGGGTGAGTTGCTTCTGAGGTTACTCAGCAGTGAGTTCAGAATTTCAGAGCTGATACCTGCCGGCCCGGCTGACCTGACCCTTGCGACAGCATCCACCAGTTCATCAATTTTTAATGGTTTGAGAAGATAATCCACAGCGCTGAACCGGAATGCCTTGATTGCATATTCCGAATATGCGGTGACGAAGATGATTTTAAAGTCTATTTTTTCGAACATATTCAGAAGATCGAAGCCTTGGCCGTCAGGCATTTCCACATCCAGGAAAATCAAATCAGGTGATGCCTTCTGTATGGCAGCGAAGGCTGTCCTGACTGAGGACGCCTGGGCAACTATTTCCACATCAGGGCAATACTCGTTGAGGTAATTGCAGATCACATCCCGAGCAAGCTTTTCATCGTCAATAATTATGGCGCGTATCATTATATGCGGAGTTTTATTGGTCTCTTCAGTTTCTTCCGGGTAATCTGGGTTCATGGAGCCATCGGCATCTCAATTTCCACCCTGGTGCCGGTCTCAGTACGGTCAGGGTACAGATCGGAAACAGTTATCCGGTAGTCGGTCATCACCAGGTTATTGATTATTTTCATCCTTTCGGTTGCCAGCGAGATACCTCTTGATTTCCTGGGAATGGTTTTATCCTTCATCGCTTCGGAACGGGTTCTGCCGACACCGTCATCCTCGACCAGGCAGACAAGGATCGTCCCCTTCATCCTAAATGCAACCCTGATAAGTCCTTTCCGGTTATTAAGACCCATAACACCATGCCAGATAGCATTTTCAACGAATGGCTGGACCAGTCCCGGTGAAACCCTGATGTGATCTTTTTGTACTTCCTCATCTAATTCAACCTCGTAGTCGAACTTATCTCCAAACCTCAGGTGCTCGATTTTAAGATAGTCTTCCAGTGCATCGACCTCCACAGCCAGCCTTACAAAGTCTTCATTCATATTATTAAGTACGGACCTGATAAGTTTTGAGAAATCGGAGATATATCTGTTGGCCGACAGCCTGTCATTGTTGGAGATGAAATAGTTGATTGAGTTGAGGGCGTTGAAGATGAAATGAGGGTTCATCTGTCCTCTCAGAGCCTGGTGGCGAAGCATGTCACGTTTCTGCTGCTCCCTGGCAGTCAGGTGTCTGAGCAGGCTCCAGCCAAGTACTGAAAGTATCAGGAGGAGGGTCAGCGGAGTTGCCACCCGGAAGGCGGCGGTCTGGTAGAAATAGGGTTTGATCCTGATAGTCAGCACCCTGCGATTACTCCAGGAACCGTTTATGTCTGTGGCTTCAATTTCCAGGTTGTACCAGCCGGGCAAGAGGTTTGAAAAATTTAAATTCCGGTCGGTGTGGCCGGTATAGTACCAGTTGGCTTCTTCACCGCCGAGCCTGTACCTGTACCTTATTACCCGGGGATTACGGTACTCAGAAACCACGAACGAAATGCGGAAGTTATCAGAACCCTTTTCCAGAATAACAGTATCCATCATATATATCGGCCTGTCAAAGGTTTTGCGTATTCCCGACACATCCAGCTCCTTTATAATAATCTTCTTTTTTAAGCCGCCGCTGTTACCGTGAAGAACTTCCAGCGGGTCAAATTCTACTGCGCCTCCCACCCCTCCAAAAAGGAACCTGCCTTCTTCAGTAATAAATGAAGCGTCAGAATTGAATTCGTGGATCGGCAGGCCGTCGTTCTCATCAAATGACCTGATCAGGCCTGTGACGGGATTAATTACCGAGAGTCCCTTATTGGTTGAGACCCACATATTCCCCTCCGGGTCACTGAGTATACAATAGGTAGTATTGTTTGAAAGCCCGGATGATGTTGTGTAGAATATCTTTTCCCCGGTGAGAGGATTATAACGGCATACACCAGTGCCGAGAGTTGCGATCCAGAGCTCTCCTTCCGCCCCTTCGCAGATATCTTCAAGGTTCGTAATGCCCTGTGCCAGCTTGATCAGTTCGTTTTCACCCGTATCGAGATTATATTTCAGGAGGTAGCTGAAACTGCATCCGGCCCAGAGAATGTTCCCCTGCCGGTGAAAAGTAAAGATATAGACGGAATCACGGATTGTGAAGAGCCTTGCTGACTTCCCGGTGACAGGATCAAACCTGACTATTCCGTCGTCAGCTATCAGGATGGTTCCGTCCCTGTCATAGCACATCGTGTGGATTACTTTGGCAGGGTGATGTTTTTCACTCTTTCCTGTATTTAGGTCGTAGTGGAGGAGCATATTATAATAATACCCTATCCATAAACCACCGGTATCAGTCAGAAATGCCCTGGGATGCCACAGATCCTTAATTTCCAGGTCATTGAGGATAAGTTTTTTTTCAGGCACCCCGTTGCCTGGTATCATTATGAGATAGTTCCTGTCCCTGGATGCGATCCATAGCGCTTTATTCCTGTCCATTGTCAGGCTGAAGACATTCAGCTTACTATAGCTGTCAGGAAATGGATTTATATGCCTGAATTCATGAGGAGTGAATACCATCTTGAGAACCCCGTCAGGCGTCCCTCCCTGTCCTGACCGTGAAACCCACAGGAGTCCAGGGTCATGCAGCAGGTACGTTGCCGGAAGACCTGAAACCTCTCGTGGTACTGTTATTACGGAGTCCTTTTCCGGAAGACAGATATTCAGTCCTTTGTCATGATTGTAAAATACAAGCGGACGGTTGCAGGTAAATCTTATTTTCCGGGGATCTCCGCCGTATTCTGTGAAACATTCTGCTGATTCGTCATATCTGAATAATCCTGTCAGGGATGCGAGCCATAGACTTCCCGAAGAGTCGCTCACCATGGTTGAGTGTCCTGCTTCGTCAAAGAAAGTTCCCACCCGGCCTGGAAGCCTTCGGATTGAGCTTATGCTTTCAATTCCAGAATAAAGGTCACCGTCTGACGGATCAACACCCATTTCCAGTTTAAGAATATCACGGCCTAAAAGCCAGGGATGCCCGCTGTTGTCAAATGTCACCCGGTAGTTGGAGAAGTGCAGAACCGGCATTTCATCCTGCGGTGGTTTCCAGGGATAATACTGGTTCTCATCTGAAACAGGGTCATACCTCAGGATACCTTTTGTGAGGATAAACCACATTTTCCCGTCAGGTCCGGGATTGAAGCAGACAAGGTCATTAACCGCATATCCGCCAAGAGACCTGACACGGCTGAAGCTTCCGGTGGCACGGTTGAAAAGGGCCAGTATCCCGTTATCTGTCGCCAGCCACAGGTTGTCTTCCCGGTCGATTCCGATATGGCTGACCGAAAAATAGGGAATAGTGGTGGTGTCAGCAGGGTCATGTGAATAAGTGACAAAATCAGTTCCGTCATAGCGGGTAAGCCCGTCCCATGTGGCCATCCAGATGAATCCGCTGCTGTCGGCAGCAATGGTCCTAACCATATCATGCCCGATGCCGTTCCGGGAGTTGTAATGTGTAAGCACATACCCCTGGCCTGACGCATCAGTGCAGAGAATCCCTGTTATTACCAGGGAACACAGAAATATCAGTGTGCGGCATTTATGGCACATCGGCAGCAGGTTACGCTGTTTACAAAAGTAGCAAAAAGAAATACTCCGGGGAGGCATGGCCGAAAGGATTAAAATATGACGGCTGAAATGGTGCGTACGCCTCTTATTGTTATTTTTGTCTCACCGGGAACAGAATGGAATTCAGGCTTACATCAGATTTCACACCAGCAGGCGATCAGCCGGAGGCGATACGTCAGCTTACAGGGGGGCTTATGCAGGGTGTTCCCTTCCAGACCCTGCTGGGGGTGACCGGTTCGGGAAAGACTTTTACTATTGCCAACGTTATATCACAGCTGAACAGGCCTGTATTGGTCCTGAGTCATAACAAGACCCTGGCTGCACAGCTCTACGGTGAGTTCAGACAGTTTTTCCCGGAGAACGCCGTTGAGTATTTTGTCTCCTATTACGATTATTATCAGCCCGAAGCCTACCTTCCGGTCACCGATACCTATATTGAAAAGGATCTTTCAATAAACGATGAGATCGAGAAGTTAAGACTAAGTGCCACATCCTCTTTACTTTCGGGCCGGAGGGATGTCATTGTAGTCTCATCCGTATCATGTCTGTACGGGATTGGCAATCCGGACGATTTCCGTTCTAACACCGTTCATGTGATCAGAGGGGCGAAGGTCAGCCGCACGGTTCTTCTTCGCAAGCTTGTAGACAGTCTCTATGCCCGCAACGAGGTTGAGTTCACCCATGGCACCTTCCGGGTGAGGGGTGATACAGTGGATGTCTTTCCTGCATATGCTGACCTGGCTCTGCGTGTGGTCTTTTTCGGTGATGAAATCGAAGAGGTCTCCACCTTTGATCCTCTCAGCGGCCGACACCGGGAATACCTGGATGAGTACGTAATATATCCGGCCAACCTGTTTGTCACCACAAGGGAGAGGATCAACATTGCCGTCTCTCAGATTCAGGATGACATGGTTCTGCAGGCCAGACATTTCCGTGACACCGGGCGACCGGAGGAGGCAAAGAGGATCGAGCAGAGGGTTCAGTATGACCTTGAGATGATCAAGGAACTTGGTTACTGCAGCGGGATTGAAAACTATTCGAGGTATTTTGACGGCCGTGCACCCGGATCAAGGCCATTCTGTCTGCTGGACTGCTTCCCGAAGGATTTCATCACCGTCATTGATGAGAGTCATGTTACCATTCCCCAGATAAAAGCAATGTACGGGGGAGACCACTCCCGAAAACAGACCCTGGTGGAATATGGCTTCAGGCTTCCTTCAGCACTTGATAACAGACCACTCAGGCTGGAGGAGTTCGAGGCTCTTACAGGCCAGACTGTTTATATGAGCGCTACCCCGGCCGAGTATGAGATGGAGAAGAGTGAAGGGGTTTTTGTCGACCAGGTCATCCGGCCAACCGGCCTTCTCGATCCTTCGGTTGAGGTCAGGCCAAGCCGAAACCAGGTTGATGACCTTATGGACGAGATAAGGATGCGTTCTGAAAGAGGGGAGAGGGTGCTTGTTACCACAATGACCAAGAGAATGGCAGAGGAACTCAATACCTATCTCGCACGGTTTGATATCAATTCACGGTACATCCATTCTGATGTGGAGACTATTGAGAGGGTGGAGATACTTGAGGGCCTCAGGGCCGGTGAGTTCGATGTCCTGGTAGGGGTGAACCTGTTGCGCGAGGGTCTTGACCTCCCGGAGGTCTCACTCGTGGCCATCCTTGACGCTGACAAGGAGGGTTTCCTGAGGTCAGGCCGGGCACTGACACAGACAGCCGGCAGAGCTGCTCGTAACATCAACGGCCTGGTGGTGATGTATGCTGACCGCATAACCGGTGCCATGCAGGAGACCATCAACGAAACAAAAAGAAGGCAGGCCAAACAGATGAAATATAATGCGGAGATGGGAATCACACCACAGCAGGTTGTAAAGAAGGGTGGAGCCATGCTTAGGGGCCTCAGCCACAAGGGTGTTGCAGTTCAGGCGTATGCAGGCCCTGAAAAGATTGATGTTGCAGCTGACCCGGTGGTGAGATACATGTCACGGGAGCAGCTTGAGAAGGCTATTGACAAGACACGCAAGGCGATGGAGAAAGCGGCTGCGGCACTTGATTTCATTGAGGCAGCCAGACTCAGGGATGAGATCGAGGGTTTAAGGCGTCTGGCTGCCGAGAGGGGATAACTGCCGGCGCTGTGCACGAAAGATGTGCTTCCTGCGTTTGAATTACTGACAAGTTGTTGAAACCTGGCGAAGCATGGATTTATTCATTATATTATAATTATATTTTATGCTGAGAACGCTTACCCTGTTCCTTCTGGCAGCGGCACTTATGTCCGGCTGCTCAGGGATACCTGATCCTGAACCAGTGGAGGATCCGCGTGTGGTGATACTGATGTATCACAGGATCACTGCAGGTGAGGCCGGCAATCTGTATGAGCGTAGTGTGGAGGATTTTGAAAGGGATCTTATCTACCTCCGGGAAAACAACATAAAGGTCATAAACTTCAGTGAGCTTTCCGACATTGTCTCCGGGGATACTGAACTGACAACTCATGCAGTAATCATTACATTTGATGACGGCGACCATTCATGGTATACATTGGCTGCACCCCTGCTCAAAAAATACAGGATGAAGGCGACTTTCTTCCTGTGGGCATCGAAAATAGGTATGAGTTCCTTTTTATCATGGGACGAGGTGAAGATGATGAGCAGTTACACAAGGGATGGAGGTGTCAGACCTTTTACGTTCGGATCACATACCATGTCACACCATTTCCTCATGACCATGAAGCATGCCCTCGGTGGCGGTGAAGCCTTCGCCGCTTATCTTGACGAGGAGCTCGGCGGTTCAAGGATACTGATAGAAAGATACATATACGGAACCGTCGAGACCCTCGCCCTTCCTTACGGCGACGGTGCAGGTGATGCCGACATCATTGCGGCGGCTCAACGCCACGGTTACCGTTTTATCCGGACATCAGAAAGAAATGTGACCGGAACCCCGTCAACCGATCTCTTCAGGCTTCCCAGCCTGCCGATGCTGGATGATACCGGGCAGGCCCAGATCGGAACTTATCTTGGAATTGAATGACAAACAGAAGACTAACCCCCGAATTAATATGAACAAGAAGAAAGCAACCGATTGCTGCCGGTTCAGGTCTCACCCCTGGCACGGGATTGACATAGGAAGCCAGGCACCTGAAATCATTATGACCTATGTTGAAATGGTTCCGACTGACACTGTCAAATATGAAATGGACAAGATCTCCGGGTACCTGAGGCTCGACAGACCCCAGCGATATTCAAACGTGGTCCCTGCCCTGTACGGATTCATACCCCGCACACTCACAGGCCCCGCCGTGGCGGAGAGAACAATGGAAAAGACCGGACTTAAAGGCATAAAGGGTGACGGGGATGCAATGGATATTTGTATCCTGACGGAAAAAGATATCACCCATGGGGATATTCTCGTTCTGGCAAGGCCTATTGGTGGTTTCAGGATGATAGACGGAGATGATGCCGATGACAAGATTATTGCAGTACTTTATAATGATGCGGTATACGGTGAATATGGCGATATCCTTGACTGCCCCCAGATTGCCATTGAAAGACTCAGGCATTATTTCCTCACATACAAGGACCTGCCGGGAGAGAAGAGGAGGGTAAGCATAGCAGATATCTATGATACCCGTGAGGCCCTGGAGGTGATAAGACGATCAATGGAAGACTATGCGCTGGCGTTTCCCGGAATGTGATACTTTATGCTCCCGGCACCGGCAAATGATGAAACGCAAGGGAGGATTCCCATGTTTCATTGACGAACAGGCGTATAAGTTGATGATCGTACATTAGTTTTTGATTAAGGGTTATGACTTGCGGTTGTTAAAGCATAATTTTGAATAGCGTTAATTACCTTGAGGTAATTGTTTTTTAGACCGGGAAGAACTAAAATAATGGAAAAACTGACTGACTTAATCATCGAGAGAACTTCGAAGACACCGCAAATAGAACTTAGATATAACAGCGGTGAACTTTCACTTACCGGCAGGTCACTGCCTGAAAACGCTACCAGGATTTATGAACCGGTTCTGAAATGGGTGGGTGATTATGTCATTAAGCCCCAGCCTGTGACCAACCTGAGGCTGAATGTTGAGTATTTCAATACCTCATCTTCCCTGTGGATCTCGAAGATTATGAAGGCTCTTACACGGATAAACAATCCCGATTACAGGCTGATGGTACATATCTACATTCCCCTCGAGGAGTATGATGACATGAAGATGTCAGATGACCTTCGCGAATCATTCAACCCGATAACAGACATACTCCAGGATTCGATACCTGAAGTGAGTCTCAAGCTCTATGCCACCGATGACAGGTCAAAAGTCATCCGTGATGCACTGGTGCTCTTTTAGTAACAGAACTTTTACCTTGCCACTTATGGCCGGGATAATCTAAATTTTAATCAACTCATATCTTGCTTTAGTCAAAACCATATAGTTTTTGACTAATACGCCCATCCGGTTCATGAGTTCCCTGTTTGCGGAAGTGAATCACTGTAACTTCTTGACGAAGCCTGGTTGTATTGTCTCTCGTGTTCGTAAAATGAGCTCATGAGATTTGTTTTAAGAATAGCGCCAGAGTAAATTTGAATAGAAAAACAGACCTTCAGGCAATGAAACCGGCAGCCCTCTTCAGTATAGTGAAAATGATAGCTCTCTGCGGGTACAGCTTCTTCCGTTTTATGCGGAGTTCCGGACTGACGGGCGTTAAGGGCCTCGTCATCCTTTCATCACATGAGGGAGCCGATTACAGCCGTCTGGACCTGCGGCATGCAAGGACACTTATAAGCCTCCGGAGGCTTGACCTGATAAGGCACCTTGAGATGTTCGTCAGGTCACTTGTCTGGCTGCTTCCTCCTGAGACAAGTTTCGTTGGTCGCTTTGCACAGGAGGGGCACTTTTACACAGGCAGGCACCGTCACCTCAGCCGTGACCGGGTGTCGGCACTGCTGGAAGGAAGCGGTATGGTGGTAATTGACATGAAGGAGATGAACGGACTGACATATTTCCATAGCAGGAAAAGGCAACAGAGACCGGATACGGCCGGAAAGCAGATTCAAAACCAGTCAGACTGAACAGGAATACGAAAAAACTATTGATAATCGGAGGAGCTATGAAAACTTACTACCAGATCTCATCAGATATAACCGGGAAGGTGCTCCTGAGACGGAGAAAAATTGCCAAGGCATTGAGATGGTGGCTGAATGAACACGGGTATACCTACAAGTATATCTTCTATTCTGAATAACCGAAGGCCATCCGTCTGCACCTGCAATAAGCCATGGTACAATCGCTGAGGAAATTCCCTGATCAACCCGACTTGCAGCCATGGTGCCACCCACGCAGGCAACCCCCTGGTCACCCACTCTGGCAGAATTGAACAAAAAATTTTAAATTAAAGAGGCATATAAATGAGAGTCAAGGCATTGTTTTTACCGGTAGTTATTGTTCTTTTAGCTGCGTGCGGCACCTCGAACAGGGCATCCAGTGACCCCGAGGAGGACCGGCTTTATGTTACCCGTATGTACATCGGCGACTACCAGGACTTCAGGCATACGGCACCGGCACGGTTTGGTGACCCTCACCTTATATGGATCAAGACCTCACGTGACAGCACGTTTGGGAAGATATCAGCATACAGCAGGGAATGCAGATTTCAGGAAGGCGACAGGCTTTACCTCCGCCGGAAGTATGTCACCCCGGGCATTTACGGGTACTGGATGTATCAGATAGAAAATGATTCCTCCGTCTTTTACAGGGTTTGTGAGTATCAGAATGACAGGAAGGTTCTTGTTCAGAGCTGGTACTGATAAGAGTGGTCTCGTCGATCCCTTTCTCCCAGGAGCCAGTATGCCTGTTTTTCATCCTCTTGGAAAAAGAACTGCAGGCTTATCTCAGTTTCTTCTGGAAGCTGTCACGGTAGATCCTGTTGATGCCGTCGGCCCTTACGTTCCCATTCTGAAACAGGGTGTTTTTCATGTCATTGACCGAGTCACTGTATGCCGGACAGACAGCCCGGTTGCAGGAGGTGAGCAGGAGCATGAGTATGAGTATGGCAATAGCAGCTGAAGCCGGTTTTTTCATATCGCAAATTTAGAAAATTCCTGATGGCCTGCAAAGACGGAATAATACTCTAATAATTTGCTATTTTTGTCATAAAGGTATTGGTGAACACATGCCCTGATTCTTAAAAAATAAGCATTTCTTCATCTTTGCACGGGCGGATAATATGTTCTGTGCCAAGTCAAAATGATAACTTAGAATTAATACCCATGAATAAGATCAACTGCATTTCGCTGGTATTTCTTACATTGTTTCTGGTATCTGTGCCGACGGCTTTCAGCTGCACAATAATCGCAGCCGGGAAAAAGGCTACTGCTGACGGGTCGGTGATCATCTCTCATACCGACACCGGTCCCGATTCAAGAATTTATTATGTTCCCGGTAAAAATTTCCGGCCCGGGGAGATGGCCCCCGTTTACTGGGGTATTCAGGATGCTGACCGGCCTCTTGAGGATGACGGGGAGATCCTGGGATACATTCCGCAGGTCAGGAAGACTTATGGCTATTTTCATTCTGCCTATTCCCACATTAACGAGGTGCAGCTGGGAATAGCCGAGAGTACCACGGCCCAGAGACAGGAACTTGTGTGTACACGTGAAGGAGGAAAACAGATCATGACAATTGAGCAGGCGATGATCTTTGCCCTCCAGCGGTGTGACAAGGCACGGGAGGCAGTCCTGCTTATAGGTGACCTTATGATCCGGTACGGTTTTCTGCCGTCGAGTGGTGATGGTTCCGAGACGCTTGTGATAGCTGATACTGAGGAGGCGTGGGTTTTCGAAGTATTCGGGGTTGGCAACGGCTGGGAGCCTGGCACCGGGAGGCCCGGAGCCATATGGGCAGCACAACGTCTTCCGGACGACCAGGCAACGATGGTCCCTAACTGGAGCATCATCAAGGAAATCAATCCCGGAGACGAGGATCACTTCCTGGTTTCAGACAACTATAAGCAGGAGGCTATAGACAGGGGCTGGTATGACCCTGCATCCGGAAAACCATTCATCTGGCAGGAAGCATACTCCCCGTTGCCGGAGGAGTATGCAACAAGCAGGTTCTGGCTCTTCTACACTACTTTCATGCCTGACCTAAGGGAGTGGCCTGACAGGAAGCTTGACCCCTCCAATCCTTATAAAGGGATGCAACCCTATTTCCAGGTAGTGGAGCCTCTTTCCATCTATCCTTTTGCTGCGGTTCCCGAAAAGAAGATCTCGGTACAGGATGTCATCGCCTTTCAACGTTCAACCTTTGAGGGAACAATCTATGATATGACCTCCTATCCCGAGTGGCTGGTGCCTGACGGAAAAGGAGGTTATGTGAAGAGCCCGCTGGCCACCCCTTTTCCGGGAAGTGAAATGAGGAAACTTATCAGGCAGACTTACCGCCGCCCGGTGGCCCGTCACCGGGGACATTACGGGATGGTGATACAACTGCGTGACTGGTTGCCCGATGCCATCGGCGGTGTTTACTGGGTGTATCTTGACAATCCGTATTTCAGTCCCTATGTGCCTATTTACGCCGGAAACCTTTCCGTTGCTGAAACATACAACGTCTATGACCCGGAGAAGTACGATGAGCGGTCCGCCCGATGGGCAATTGACTTCGTGGATAACCTTGCCAACCTGCAGTTTCGTGATATCGATGCTGATGTCCGGGCAGTAAGGGAACCGTTTGAGGCAGAGATGTTTGCCGGGCAGGAGAAAGTGGAGGCGGAAGCCCTGGCTTTATATAAAAAGGACCAGCTTGCGGCGCGAAAGTACCTCACCGGTTATTCTGACGAGAAGATGAACCGGGTTACGGCGATGTTCCTTCAGTTGCGTGATCAGATCATCGCTAAGTACACCAACAACAGGGAGTAGCGGTAACAGCATAATGCTTTCTGTGATGCATGGATCCGACTCTTCGGTTATTTACGGCAAAATTGCTAATGGCGCGCTCTGTTACTGATTTATAATAAGGCAAGTTTATGAGGACATTAATGTTGTTTGTTTCATTTGTTTTGATTACAGCAATCGTTCACGGTCAGAAATTAAATAAACCAATATATCTAAATGCCGCTAAAAAAGAATCAAAAAAGAAGGATGCTGTATACTACAGAGTTATCTCTCAGTCAAGTGACAGTCTTTATGATTGCAAAGATTTTTGGTTAAGCGGTGAGCTTGAGAGCTTTGGAAGACTAAGATCAATCGAACCTCGGATTCGCGAAGGGGAGTATACTTGGTACCATAAAAATGGAAATGTCAAGCAGATAATGACCTTTCAGGAGAATGAACTAAAAGGTTTGGTTCAAAACTTTGACGGCGATGGCAGGTTTATTTTCGAAAGTCATAGTGATTTGGACAGCATTGACAACAGGGAGGAGTTAATAAATGCAATAGATGAATTTGGGAAGTTTTTCCAAAAGAAGTTCAAGATACCAGATAATTCAGCCGAAAATGGAGTTGAAGGCACAGGAATGGCCGTTTTTTGCATTTATCCTTCCGGCAGGGTTGAATACTGTGAAATTTTGTGGCCTCTTGACGATGAAATAGATAATGAAATAATCAGGATAATCAAATCATACGATAAATGGCCGGTTCCGGTCAGCAGGGGAAAAAGCGTCTATTTAATGATGTCCTTCCCTGTTATCGTACAGATTGAAGAAAGGGTAATATTCAGGTGATCAATAGTACTGATTGACCGTGGAATACGACATAAGCAGGTTAGCTTCATGTCCCTGCTCACGGCAAAAACAAAAAGCCATCCGCTGGTTGGCGAATGGGCTTTTATGCTCAGTCGGGATGCCGGGATTTGAACCCGGGGCCCCTTGCCCCCCAGACAAGTACTCTAACCGGGCTGAGCTACATCCCGAAACTTTTAAGCGGTGCAAAATTAATTAACTATTCCGATTATCCAAAAAAAAGCTCAGGGCTGCTCTGCGGCATATTTTCAGAATATTCACGCAGGAGAGGAATTATTTATATTTGTTCATCCATAAATAGCGTTATCATCAAACAGAGACAAATCATGAACCAGGTCAACCGTCGCAATTTTCTCCGCCTTGCAGGTGCAGGCGCCGCCGCAGCAGCTGCAGCACCGGTCGCACAGGCAATGGGCCAGGCAACAGCCAACGTTGCAAAGGAAATAAATTCCGAAACTGCAGCACAGCAGGCCAAACCGCAAACCAACATTGCTGATGCGGCAAAGATTGCCCGCGGCCCGAACTCACTGCCGGGTCTTTATCCAGGTCGCGTAGCCCTGGTAAGAAACACACGATCTGTAAAAGACAATGCCATCGTTGAACAGGAAGTGCATGATATGATCGCCCGCTCAATGCTCGAACTGACAGGTGAGAAAAAGCTGAAGAAGGCCTGGCGTAAATTTGTTGCTCCCGGTGAGAGAATCGGCCTTAAGGTTAACCCTGTTGCAGGCAAGAGTCTGACTACCAGTCATGAGGTGGTCAGAGCTGTGATAGCGCAACTGGAAGAGAGCGGGATAGAAAGGTCACAGCTGACCATCTGGGACAGGCGGGAGTTTGAGCTTACCGATGTGGGATTCACTCCGGAAAACTACCCGGGAATACGGATCGTTGGCACCGAGCAGATGGACAAGGACGGACTTTATTACGGAAAGGACGGCAAGCTCTACGGTGAGCACATGATTGACCGCGACTGGTATTACTGGGCTGACGTGGAGGGCGAATACGATGAATACACGATGCCATATATGGTCAACGGGGGCAAGTATTCCTATTTCACCAAGATCCTGACCCGGCAGCTCGACAAGGTCATCAATATCCCCATATTGAAAAATGCCGGGATGACAGTCACACTTGCACTGAAGAACCTTGCATTCGGGTCGGTTTCCAATACCGGCAGGCTGCATGCGAAGCTCTGGAATGAGACCTGTGCCCAGGTATGCGCATTTGCCCCGGTGCGCGACAAGGTGGTACTGAACATAGTTGACGGCATCAAGGGGTGCTTCAACGGAGGACCGGGCGCCAATCCGCAGTTCTTCTGCGATTATCATACAATCATAACGGGCACTGACCCTGTGGCGGTTGACAGGATCGGTTATGACATCGTCCTGGCAAAGAGGATAGCTGAGGGGCTGCAGAAAGAGGGAACACAACAGGCGCTGGAGTTCATGCTGCAGGCTGAAAGGCTTTCACTTGGTGTAGCAGACAGGGCAAAAATTGAACTGAAAGAGGTAGTATTGGCATAAAGCATGAGAATATAACATAGAGATGCGTTCGGGGAAAATCATAACGGCTGCAGTCACAGCGATGCTCACAATAGCAGCAGGAGCACAGTCGGCACTGGTTCCAGTCGCTTTATCCGGGATGAACGGGGTGGAGTCGGCACGAAGCCGCATATTCACCGAAGCATCCCTGTATGGATACATAAATGGCGGAGCAGAGCTATACCTTGAGTACGGTTTTGATACCCTGCTGGTCACCGAGCTTTTGATTGACGGCAGTGACATCAGGGCTGAGATTTACCACATGAAGGATCCGGAGGCCGCTTTCGGCATTTTTTCCGTATCACGGTTCCGGTGCAACAGCGGGACAAAATTAACGGAACACCTGTGCCGGTCAGCGTATCAGCTTCAGTTCTGCAAAGGGCCTTTTTATGTCAGCATAGTAAATGATACGGGCAGTGAAGCTGACCAGAAGAGGTCAGCTGACCTGGCTACCCTGATAATTGCCAATATTCATGAGCCCTCATTTGATCCCGGTGGCTTCTATCCGGAGGCCATTGATGAGGAAACGATGCGCGGTGCCGTGCTTGTAAGGGGTCCGCTGGGAATTTACAATGGCATTCCGGGTTTGTCAGACAGGTTCGGAGATCTCAGTGAATACAGCGCCCTGATGATCAGGCATGGCCGTGACACAGTAGCATCCCTCCGTTTCAACAGTGAACACTCAGCAGAGCAGTTCATTCGCACCAGGAAGTTTTCAGCCGGCTCCCAAAACAGTGCAGTGAGCAGTGATTCAACGATTTCAGTCATGTCGCCAAGACACATTATTATAACTTTTTAATACTTCGTCTCATTTAATTGCTATTTTTGTCCTCGCAAATAAAAAATAACAACATGCAGTTTTTCATACCGCTCGAAACAGGGGGAGAGGAGAAGAAACAATCAGCAACCGCGACAGAGAAAGTAAAGTGTCTTATTGTGGGTTCAGGGCCTGCCGGGTACACTGCAGCGATATATGCTTCGCGTGCTAACCTTAAGCCGGTGCTTTATACCGGGTTGCAGCAGGGAGGCCAGCTGACCACCACCACCGAGGTTGAGAATTTCCCGGGTTATCCTGATGGTGTAACCGGCCCGGAGATGATGGAAGACCTCCGCAAGCAGGCAGAGCGGTTCGGAACGGAGATCAGGTTTGGCATAGCCACCTCATCCGATTTTTCAGGCAAGCCGCTGAAGGTCACGTTTGACAATAATATTGAGATAGAGGCAGATACTGTCATTATTGCCACCGGTGCCACAGCCAAATATCTGGGGCTGCCGGCTGAGACAAAATACGCGGGAATGGGAGTCTCGGCCTGTGCTACCTGTGACGGGTTTTTCTATCGCGGAAAAGATGTGGCCGTCGTGGGGGGAGGTGATACCGCATGCGAGGAAGCAAGCTATCTTGCCGGATTGTGCAGAAAGGTGTACATGATCGTCAGGAGGGATGTGCTCAGGGCAAGCATGGCGATGCAGCACAGGGTGATGAACACGCCAAACATCGAAATACTCTGGAAATGCCAGGTTGAGGATCTCTTTGGGACCAACGGGGTTGAAGGGGCTGTCATTGTCCGGGGAAAAGGGACATCCGGGGAGGAAAAATTCAATTTAAACATTGACGGATTCTTCCTTGCCATAGGTCATACTCCCAACTCGGAAGTATTCAGTCAGTGGCTTGATACTGATGAGACAGGATATATCAGGACAGAACCTGGATCCACCCGCACCAGGGTGGCTGGTGTATTTGCCGCGGGTGATGTGGCTGATCACGTCTACAGGCAGGCGGTTACCGCTGCAGGAACAGGTTGCATGGCGGCAATTGATGCCGAGAGATATCTTGCCGGTCAACAATAAAAGAATGCAAATAAGAGATTTACAGGGAATTATTAACTAATCAGAGGGGGATTAAACGCTTATTATGCGGAATTTTAAAAAGACTTTTCATATCAACGCCGAGCCGTCCGACATCTATGCGGCGCTGACAAATCCATACACCATCGAACTCTGGTCGGGTTACCCGGCTATCATGCCGTCAAAGGCAGGTGAGGAGTTCAATATGTGGGACGGTGATATTTGCGGAAGGATAATAGACCTTGTGCCAGATAAGAAAGTGGTGCAGGAGTGGTATTTCGGCGATCGGGAACTGGAGTCACTGGTTACAATAACCATAAACGGAAACGGTGGAGGAACAGCTGTTACAGTTGAACATACAAACATTCCCGTTGAGGATTACCAGAATATTGCGGAGGGATGGAATGAATATTACATGGGCGCAATCAGGCGCTTTTACAATCCGAATTTCTGACGCTTAAGAATATCACGTACATCCTCAAGCCCGCCGATTATCAACCCTGATATGCCGGTGTAACACTTGGTCCTCGAGCTTTCAGAGACTGCTTCTGCCCAACGCGGAAGCCAGTTCAGCATTTCATTGTTAATGAATGAAAGCAGGTCTTTGCCTATCATAGCCCTGATCTCATAGTCATCCTCAGTGAGGTATTTTTCGATAAGCAGGTTTGTGAAAAGCAACTGAATACCAAGATGATCAGGCGCCAGTCCGCTGTCTTCTGCCCTGCTGTATCCGTATCTGTGGTAGAGCCCCGAGAGCTCAAAGTGGTGCATTTCAGCAGTGATGCCCTGTTTGACCCAGTTAGATGCTGCAGGGAAGGCAGTTGCATTCGTTCCGCCCACCAGCAGTGACCGGTAATTATCTCCGACTGCAAGTTGGCACTCATGTTTGCGCGGGCATGGTGATTTGAGAAGCCGGCTGGCTAAAGCAAACCTGCTGTTGCTGCTGGTGACCGGCAGATTACGCAGCAACCCCATGTCACAAAGGTGAGGCAGGCCGCTCTCACCCGGTGTCATCGATACGGAACTTCCCAGGAAGAGAAAAAGCGCAGTGTAAGCCTGAAGCAGTTCATCAGGCGTATTCATGCTGTCAATTTTGCCGGTCATCAGATACTCAGGTTGCATGACCCATTAACGTGACTACCCGGCAATTTGTTCATTTATTCACTTTTTCAAGCTTTTCCAGTTCACCTATTCCCATGCTGTCAGAGAGGCTTGCGATGGTCCTGAGGTCAAGATCACCCTGTATCGATACAACTGAGCTTCCGTCACCTCCTGTGACCATTACCAGTTCGGCTATCCTGCCGCCAGCCTCCCGGATCATGAAGAAGACATTGTCATTCTGCTCCTTGACCGTCATAAGTTCCTCATATCCGTTTCGCCTCAGCCTGGGCATAAGTTCATCAGCGAGATTTATGCCGGAGGAGTTGCCAGCACTGTCAATGCTAAGTATCCTTATTCCCTTAATCCTGGTTACCAGGTTGCGGAACTCTTCATCATTGGTGTCAATCCCCGAAAGCAGGCTGAACATCTTTGAGGAAATGTACACCGAGGTGAATCCCTCCTTCCCGTCATACCTGTCAAACAGCTCATCAACAGGACTTTTCTGCGACCATGCTGTAAGTGATACTGCTGACAGGAGCAGTACCATCAATGCCTGTTTCTTCATATTGTTTCTCTTTAATCTGTTTCATTTTCAATATCACCCGGCTCAAGGTCACCCAGATACCTAAGCCTGGAGAGGTTTTTCCCCAACAGTTCGTTAATGGTGGTAAGGCCTTTAAGCTCATCGGGCCTGTTTGTGAATTCACCAACCTGGCTGAGATGGATGGTACCGGCATTCATTTTTTCAGATACGCTGAGAAGGATGTTTCTGACTTCAGCCATGGCTATTGCCGGATCACTGAAAGTGTCTCTGCCCTGTTTTACGCCAGGCATAACGGAGATAATCCATATGGCTGCCGCAACAGCTGCGGCGGCGCTTAATCCGGTCAGCAAGTAGCGCCCTACCCGTTTAGGACTGCTGACCAACGCGTTTATGTGAGTTACCCCTTCCAGCCGGGCTTCAAATACTTCTGATGGCCCGGGAATCACTTCCGGGGGGGTGGCCAGGTAGCCATATTCCTTTTCCAGCGTGTCAGGGAGGTCCCTGCTTTTCAGGAGTACCTTCAGCAAGTGTTCTTCCTCCTCGCTGGTTTTACCTTCGAAGTATTTATTCAGCAGTTCACTTATCCTCTCCTGTTCCATAGCCATATATCCTTTTCATCTCCTCTCTTATTTGCTTCCGGGCCCTCGATATCAACGTCCGCAGTGCGGTGACATTCGTTCCAATTGCCTGTGCAGTTTCTTCATATGAGTATCCCTCCATATCCCTCATTATCACTGCACTTCTGACAGGTTCATTCATCCTGCTGATGATCAGGGTTATCAAGCCGGCCGCCTCCTGCTGTTCATGGACTCTTGTGAAGTCTGTATCACCTGTCGCCATGCCTTCTGCCCCGGCAGCATCTTCCATCTTAAACATTCTTCTTCTCCTGAGGATGTCAATGCAGAGGTTGCGGGTCACCGTCGTACACCATGCTGCCACATTTGAGTATTCCCTCTTTTCATTTCTCTCTGACCAGAGTTTCATCATCACCTCCTGCACCGCGTCTTCCGCCTCCTCCCGGCTGTTCAGGAACCGGAAAGCGAGGGCATAAAGCCTCCGCCCCTCCGGCAATACAATCTTCCTGAACTCTTCGGGGGTCATCTGTCTCGTAGCTGCTCCCCAAAGGTATCAATCCCCTGAAATCTCAAGTCCTTCAAGAATAGCAAGCCCTTTTCCGTGGCTTTCAAAGAGCTCTGATGCTTCATCACGCGTCAGGTTGCCTTCAATCTGTACCACTGCCTCATCATTCCCGTCTATGACCAGCAGGATTTCCCTGATGATGTCTCTTTCGGTCCTTACCATGAAGCGCAGATCGGCTTCATCATCCCTGACTGACATCAGCTCCTCGTATTTTCCTCGCCTGATAATGCTCCTGATCTCCGGAAGCAGTCCTTCTGACATGGGCGACTGATCCTTTTCCCTCACCACGATCCTGATGGATGTGATCTTCCTGAGGGGACTGTCAGATTCGTAATCCTCACGGCTGTTCAGGAAATTCAGCAGGCTGCCGCTTATGACCACGGTTGTGTATCCATCCCTGTCACTATACTTGCTGAAGAATTCGTCAACCTGTTGCCTCTGACCGTAAACTGCCGCTGTAATAGCAACAACTGCAAGTGTAAAAACCATTCTTTTCATGATGTCCGTTTTTTGTTTTCCTTATGTGTTAACCATATCCATGACGATCGGTTAGGAGAAACATTACATTATTTTCATGTTTTTTTGAAAAAGTGTTGATATCTGTCAGAAGTTTCAGGAGGGTTCCGGCTACAATAGTGTTATTTTTGACCGCGGTGTTGTAAATAAAACCGCGAATAAAAGCCTGTCGGATTAAAGAATTAAACCAAAGAACAATTTTTTTCAAATGATAGCATCTGAAGCGATTGCCCTCCTGAAGGAGCGGGGGATAGTTCTCCCCGGGGAGATAGACCTGATTGCCGGACATTCTCCCTCTGCAGTATTTTTTAATTCTTCTCCTGAAATACTTGAGGCTGCAACCCCGGGAAGGGAGCATCTGACATATGAGGTGAAGTATGACATTCCCGGAAAGGGAGAGGTCATTGAGGTAGTGTTGCACCGCGTCACCAACGGGTTATCAGCCAATTATACAGAGCCATACATGAGAAGGCGTGACCCGGAGACGATGCTTATCGGGGATTCAAGGCCCACGGACAAGAAGAGGTTTGAGGATGAATACGGGTATCCGTTTTCCAGGCTTCGCGGTGAGACGGTTGAATGGCTTAAGGGTCAGGAAGTGGGCATGTTTCTCTGTTTTGCCGGCAACTACCCGGTAGGTGCCGGAGGGATAGTTGTCACACCTCTGAATGCATCTTTCTTTGCCTTTGGGCTTTCGCTCCTGCAGAGGATTGTTGCGGTTGACCAGTTGCCGGAGGGTTTCAGGGTGGAGTCGGTGGCATATGTTGCACCCCCTTTCAGGCACACTCATTTCAGGGGGCGGCAGGTGGTGGTTCACAACCGCACTGAAGGGCTGCACGAGATGTTTGCATATAATCTTTACCCGGGGCCCAGCGCCAAGAAAGGCTTTTACAGCGTGCTTCTTGACAAGGGCGAGGAGGAAGGGTGGCTTACGACGCACTGTTCCACGGTTCAGGTTGTCAGTCCGTATGACAACATGACCACCTTCATGCATGAGGGTGCCAGCGGGGGAGGGAAGAGCGAGATGATACAGAACCTTGTGCGTGAGCCCAACGGGCAGATACTTATAGGGCAGAACATCATTACGGGAGAAAGGAGGGTCATATCAATTCCCTTTTTCTGTTCATTCCATCCTGCAACCGATGATATGGCTCTGTGCCATCCCTCATACCAGAAGAATAATGGAAAGCTGACTGTGGCTGATGCTGAAAATGCATGGTTTATCCGTGTTGACGGTGTCACCGGCTACGGTGATGATCCGTTCCTCGAAAAGATCACAATCAATCCCGGCGAGCCGCTGCTATTCCTGAACATTGACACCAGGCCTGACGGCACGGCGCTTATCTGGAACCACAAGGAGGATGCTCCCGGCAAGAGGTGTCCCAATCCAAGGGTCGTTCTTCCGCGCAGGATTGTTCCCGGGGTTATAAACAGGCCAGTCACGGTTGATGTACGCAACTTTGGTGTGAGGATGCCGCCGTGCACGGCTGAGAAGCCGACTTACGGCATTGCGGGGCTCTTTCATATACTTCCTCCCGCGCTGGCCTGGCTCTGGCGGCTTGTAAGCCCGAGAGGCTACGCCAATCCAAGTGTCACCGGCGGCGGCGACCTGGAGAGCGAGGGAGCCGGATCATACTGGCCCTTTGCCACAGGCATAAAGGTAAGGCATGCCAATCTGTTGCTGGAACAGATAGTAAACACGCCACGGGTACGATACACTCTTACCCCTAATCAGCATATAGGGGCCTGGAAGGTAGGCTTCAAACCGCAACTCCTGATGAGGGAATACCTTACAAGGCGGGGAAATGCCAAGCTGAGGGCTGACCAGCTCAGTCCGGCCCGGTGCCCGCTGCTGGGGTATGAACTGAACTACCTCACCATAGAAGGATCTCCCGTGCCGACAAGGTTCCTTAAAGTGTACCGCCAGGCAGAGGTGGGAGAGGATGGTTATGACTCCGGTGCAGCAATACTCCGTGAGTTTTTCAGAAGAGAACTGACCGGATTCCTTTCTCCTGACCTGGTTCCGTTGGGCCGCAGGATAATAAATGCATTTCTTGACGACTGCACGGTGGAGGAGTATGCACGTATCCTGCCGATGGAGTATCAGTATTCCTTCTTAACCATAAATGATTACGATCATCAGGGTGGTCAGCAGGATGCTGGAAACGACAGAGGTTAACCTTTTTAGCTTATTCCTGCTCTGGATATCTACAATAGGGAGAGGTTGCCCCGGGTGAGACAGCCTCTGTTTCTTATGCTGCATTGAATCACTCTGTGATTAATGCCAGTCAGTCATCCTCAGTTCCTGAAGTCAGCCATTCCGGACGGATAGGCATTGGTCTCAAGCTTCTTTTTAACCTCCTTGAATGCCTGGATAGTATAGTTGACGTCTTCCATTGTATGGGCTGCCGTAGGTATAATCCTGAGCATTATGACGCCTTTCGGAACTACCGGGTAGATGACGACGGAGCAGAATATACCGTAATTCTTCCTCAGATCCTTGATAATGTGAGTGGTCTGCGCGAGTTCGCCATTAAAGAATACCGGGGTGACAGGTGATTGTGTCTTACCCAGGTCAAATCCTGCTTCCCTGAAGCCTTTCTGAAGGGCATTGGCTATCTCCCAGAGTTTTTCGCGGAACTCAGGGTGCTGCTTCATCATCTCGAGGCGTTTGATGGCTCCTATTGTCATTGCCATCGGCAGTGACTTGGCGTAGATCTGTGAACGGAGGTTGAACCTGAGATAGCTGATGACGTCCTTGTCGCCTGCAACGAAGCCGCCTATTCCGGCAAAGCTTTTCGCGAAGGTGGCGAAGTAAACATCGATATCATCCTGCACACCGAAGTGTTCACCGGTTCCTGCTCCGGTTCTGCCCATTGTCCCTGTTCCGTGAGCATCATCAACCACAAGTCGGAAGTTGTATTTTTTCTTGTATGATACTATCTTGTCAAGGGCGCCCAGGTCACCTGCCATGCCGAACACACCCTCGGTGATGACCATGATTCCTCCGCCGGTGCCTGCAACAATCTTCTGCGCATGCCGGAGCTGCTTCTCAAAGCTCTCCATGTCATTATGGGCATAGACAAATCTTTTTGAGAGAACCATTCTGAGCCCGTCCATGATACAGGCATGTGATTCAGAGTCATAAACGATGACATCATGTCTTCCTGCAAGGCTGTCAATGATCGAGACCATTCCCTGGTAGCCGTAGTTGAGGAGATAGGCAGATTCCTTTCCGACAAATTCCGCAGCCATCTGTTCGAACTTCTCATGCATTGTGGTCTGGCCTGACATCATCCTGGCACCCATAGGGTATGCCAGTCCGTACTGTGCTGCTGCTTCGGCGTCAACCTTTCGTATCTCAGGGTGGTTGGCAAGCCCGAGGTAGTTGTTCAGACTCCAGTTCAGGACTTCCCTGCCCATGAATTTCATACGGGGGCCTAATTCACCTTCAAGTTTTGGGAACATAAAGTATCCGTCGCCCAGTTCCTGGTACTGACCGAGCGCACCACGGTTTTTCCTGATCTTGTCGAAAATATCCACGTCTATTATTTTTTGATTATTGCCCGCAAAATTATTAAAAACATTCCTCCGTCAAAGTACCTATTTATACCTATTTGTTCCGCAGGATTAACATTGTCTTAACTACTATGTATCTTAAAATCGACCACTTTTGTGTCATATTGAACCAGATAAAGAAAAAATGAGTAATTTTGCGCAACATTTCCGGGTATGAGGATCAGGCCGATAATAATCTTAATTCTTGCTCTCATCGCAACATCATGCGGTGAATATGAGAAGCTTCTCAAGAGTACTGACTACGAGCTCAAGAAGCAGAAGGTATTTGACTACTATGATGACGGGAAGTACATGAGGTCTATTGAGCTTCTCTCCCAGATACTTCCCAGGTACAGGGCTACTGACGAAGCCGAGCAGCTCAACTGGATAAATGCACAGGCCCACTTCAGGATACGTGATTACATGATGGCGGGGCAGTATTATCAGAATTTTGCTGACACCTATCCTGGGAGCAACAATGCCGAGGAAGCGTTGTATCTTGCCGCCATGTGTCAATATTATCAGAGTCCCAGGCCGGAGCTTGACCAGGCAAATTCAAGGCAGGCAATAGAGAGTTTCACCATCTTCATGCAGAGGTATCCCACAAGCACCCGGACAGATGACTGCAAAGCGAGGGTACTTGAACTGCAGGAGAAGCTGGTGGAGAAGTCATACCTCAGCGCCAGGCTTTATTATGACCTCAAGGAATACCGTGCGGCAACAGTATCTCTTGCCAACAGCCTGAAAGAGTATCCTGACACAAAATACCGTGAGGAACTCATGTTCCTCAAACTGGACGCCCTCTATCTTTTAGCACTCAACAGCATTCCTGAAAAAAAGGTTGAGCGGTACCAGACAACACTCGACGAGTATTATTCGTTTATAGAAGAGTTTCCTAAGAGCAAGTTCTCAAGGGAGGTGGCAAGGATCTTCGAAAACACGGCGAAGTTCCTGAAGGTGGATACAACCGTGCAGCAGACTGAAAACAACTGATTTTAGAATAACAAATATGGATTACAAAAAGACATCGGCACCCTACACAACCATTACCAGGGACATTGACAAGTTTGACGCAGAAACAGGGAATATTTACGAGAGCGTCATCATCTGTACCAGGAGGGCTAACCAGATAGCCGTTGAGATGAAGCAGGAGCTGAACTCAAAGCTTGAAGAGTTTGCCTCTTTCAATGACAATCTTGAGGAGGTCTTTGAGAACAGGGAGCAGATAGAGATATCCAAATTCTACGAGAGACTGCCGAAACCGACTCTCATTTCGCTTGCTGAGTTTGGAGAAGGCAAGATATACTACCGCAATCCCGACAAGGATCAGAAGCAGAAAAAATAAAGGCATAACATGCTTAAAGGCAGGAAAATACTGCTTGGAGTCACCGGAGGCATTGCAGCCTACAAGGCTGCTGTGATCATCCGGTTGCTTGTTAAGGAGGGGGCAGAGGTAAAGGTGGTGATGACCCCTCTGGCAAAGGAGTTTATTACCCCGCTTACTCTGGCCACACTTTCAAAGAATCCGGTCCTGGTTGATTTTTTCGATCCGGAAGACGGGCGCTGGAACAGCCATATTGATCTCGGGCTATGGGCTGACCTGTATGTCATAGCTCCGGCCACAGCCAATACGATGGGGAAGATGGCGGCCGGGATAGCTGACAACCTTCTACTTACAACTTATCTCTCAGCCCGCTGCCCTGTTTTCATCGCACCGGCAATGGACCTTGACATGCTTGATCACCCGGCCACCGCAGGCAACATTGAAAAGCTTAAGTCTTACGGGAATCACATCATAGATCCTGATACAGGCGAGCTTGCCAGTGGTCTTGAAGGTAAAGGGCGCATGGCAGAGCCGGAGGTGATTGTGAGGGAGATAAAAGAGTTCCTCTCAAAAAAAAAAATAACTGAATTTCCCCTTCAGGGAAAGCGGGTCTTCATCAATGCTGGGCCCACTGCAGAACCGATTGACCCGGTCCGGTTCATCAGCAATCATTCATCCGGACGTATGGGTATTGCACTGGCTGACGAAGCTGCCGGTCTCGGCGCTGAGGTTACCCTTGTTCTCGGGCCGGTAAGCCTGAAACCCGCAGACAAAAGGGTGCAGGTTGTTCCAGTGACCACAGCCGCTGAAATGACTTCGGCATCCGTAAGGGCATTCGGCAACTGTGAGATTGCCATTCTTGCTGCAGCTGTGGCTGATTTCACTCCGGAAGAGAGATCTGAAACCAAGATAAAAAGGGGAGAGGGTGAACTGATTATCAGGCTCAGGCCAACAGAGGATATTGCTGCCCGGCTTGGACGGATGAAGGCGGAGGGGCAGTTCCTTGCCGGATTCGCCCTGGAAACTGACAACGAGCTGGCCAATGCCACGGACAAGATGCGAAGAAAGAATCTTGACATGATCATTCTCAATTCACTCAGGGATGAGGGTGCGGGATTCGGCTTCGAAACCAACAGGGTAACCATCATTGACCGTAACAATAATATTGATAAATTTGAATTGAAATCGAAGGACGAGGTTGCTTCGGACATATTTAAAAGGATTATCACACTGATACGCTGATCTGCAATGAGTCAAAGGCTTACAATAATACTCCTCATGGCGGCGGTTCTGATTGTCTCAGGGCCTGGCGTTGTCAGGTCACAGGAACTCTACTGCAATGTGCAGGTATCGGCTCAGAAGATACAGGGATCAAACAGGGAGGTTTTCCAGAACATGCAGCGTGACATTTACGAATTCATGAACAGCATGGTCTGGACTGACAATGTCTTCAGTTTCTCGGAGCGGATTGAATGCAACCTGCTGATCAATCTTGACGAGCAATTGTCTGCCGACGAGTTCCGGGGCACGATACAGGTACAGCTCAGCAGGCCGGTATATAACACCACCTATGAATCAACGGTATTGAACTTTGTTGACAACAATTTCCAGTTCAGGTATGTGGAGTTCCAGCCGCTTGAATTCAGTCCAAACAGCCATACCAGCAACCTGGTTTCGGTCCTCGCTTATTATGCCTATCTTCTTATAGGGATGGACTTTGATACCTATTCCCAGGGAGGTGGCACACCCTATTTCCAGGTGGCTGAGAAGATTGTAACCAATGCCCAGAACGCTCCGGAACAGGGCTGGAAACCATATGACGGATCAAGGAACAGGAACCGGTACTGGCTTGTAAAAAACATTCTTGACAACGAGTATGCAGGAGTAAGGGAGTTTCTTTATCTCTACCACCTGAGAGGACTGGACCGGATGGAGTCAGACATGACACAGGCCAGGACGGAGATATATGAAAGCCTCAGGAGGTTGCAGGAAGTACACCGGCGCAGGCCTGATCCGTTCATGTACTATATGACTGTGATCCTTGAAGCCAAAGCTGATGAGATAGTCAATATTTTTTCACAGGGTTTTCCGGAGGAGAAGAACAGGGTTGTCCAGGTGCTGACAGAGATTGATCCTGCCAACGAAAACAAGTATCAGAAGATACTATCCGCCAACAGTTAACATACTGCAGATGCTGCGACGGCTTACAGTAAGGAACTATGCCATCATAAAGGACCTGGACATGGAGTTCGGCGACGGCTTCACCATTATCACGGGTGAGACCGGTGCCGGTAAATCAATTCTTCTCGGTGCCCTGGGCCTGGTACTCGGGGAGAGGGCAGACACCTCCGTGTTGCTCAGTCATGATGAGAAATGTATTGTTGAAGCCTGCTTCAACATCAGGGGATATGACCTCACGGCCCTCTTTGAAGCCAATGAGGTGGATTATGATGATGAGGCTGTAATACGGAGGGAGATCACCCCTGCAGGCAAATCGAGGGCATTTCTTAATGATACGCCGGTAAATCTGGGTTTGCTCAGGGAACTGGGCAGCAGGCTGATTGACGTTCACTCGCAGCATGAGACACTGCTGCTTGGAACCAGCATGTTCCAGATGAGGGTGGCAGATGCCTATGCCGGTACCACTGTACTGGCAGGGGATTATTCCCGGGCCTGGAGCAGGTACCTCTCTGCCGGACGTGAGTATGAGGAGGCTGCCAGAAACATTGAGAAGGTAAAGGCAGATTACAGTTACTATTCGCACCAGCTTGATGAGTTCAGGGCCGTTAATCTCGCGGACGGAGAACAGGAAACACTGGAGATGGAGCAGGAGATGCTGACGAATGCCTCGGAGATCAAGGAGGCCCTGGCAACTGTCACCTCGGCACTGGGAGGTGAAGAAATATCTGCATTATCCCTCCTTCGCGCGGCACGCTCAAGCCTCTCCAGGATTGCTGCATGGCTTCCTGAAGCCGGTGAACTGGAGAAAAGGCTGGAAACACAGCTGATTGACCTGAATGATATATCATATGAGTCCGAAAGGCTTAACGACAGGATCATGGCTGACCCTGGCAGGCTTGAGTATGTTTCCCGGCGTCTTGACACCGTTTACTCATTGATGCAGAAGCACCGCTGCAAGGATATAAATGAGCTTCTGGCGGTGCAACGAAGGGTTGAGGCATCTGTTGATGCCTCTGCCGGTACTGATGAAAAGATTGAGATACTTGAAAAGAACCGTGACCTCGCATATAATGAGGTGAATGATCTGGCTGTGAGACTTTCCCGGACACGTGGAGAGGCAGCCACACCCCTGGGAAGGGAGATAACCGGTATGCTCAGGAGGCTGGGTATGCCTCATGCACGTTTTGAGGTGTCTGTCAGGCAGCTTGAATCTCCGGGGCCGGCAGGCATTGATGCCCTGGATTTCCTCTTCAGCGCCAACAGGCAGGTAGAACCCGAGGAACTCTCTAAATGCGCCTCCGGAGGTGAACTTTCGAGAGTAATGCTCTGCCTTAAATCAGTCCTGGCAAACAGTTCAGGATTGCCCGCAATAATCTTTGACGAGATTGACTCTGGTGTCTCCGGCGAGGTGGCCTCAATGGTTGGATCCATCCTCTCGGAAATGGGAAAGAGTATGCAGGTGATAAACATCACCCACCTCCCGCAGGTGGCTGCAAGGGGCCGGATTCATTACCATGTGTACAAAGAGGAGAGTGATCACTCAACAATAACCCGTGTACGGTTGTTGAATGAGGATGACAGGGTCATGGAGGTTGCCAGGCTTCTCAGCGGAAGCACCGTCACCGACGCCGCCCTGCGAAATGCCCGTGAACTGATGAAGGGCAGATGAGTTGAACCTGAAACGATCAGAAACTATAAAAATATGATTACCAATCTGTTAGATGGCAAGAGAGGAATTATCTTCGGAGCCCTGAACGACAAATCCATTGCCTGGCATGTTGCCGAAAAGGCTCATGCCCAGGGTGCAAAACTTCTTCTCACCAATGCACCGGTGGCAATGCGTATGGGCACTATCGGAGAGCTGGCAGAAAAGACCGGAAGCGAGGTTCTGGCCGCTGATGCCACTAGTATGAAAGATCTTGATGTACTCTTCAGAAAGGCACTTGAGGTCTTTGACGGCAAGATTGACTTTGTTCTGCACTCCATCGGGATGTCACCTAACGTGCGCAAAGGAATTCCATATGCAGAAAGCAGCTACGAGAACATGCTTAAGACACTTGATATTTCTGCGCTGAGCTTTCACCGGATCCTGCAGACAGCCTATAAACTGGATGCAATAAAGGAGTGGGGCTCGGTTGTGGCACTGACCTATGTTGCTGCACAGCGTACGCTGGCAGGTTACAATGACATGGGAGACGCGAAAGCGCTTCTGGAATCGATAGCCAGAAGCTTCGGTTATATCTACGGGAAGGAGAGACACGTCAGGGTCAACACCGTCTCCCAGTCGCCCACCGCCACCACTGCCGGTTCCGGCATTGCAGGATTTGACTCCCTTGTGGATTTCTCTGACAGAATGTCTCCGTTGGGGAATGCTGATGCTTCAGATTGTGCTGACGTTTGCATCACACTCTTCTCGGACCTCACCCGGAAGGTGACCATGCAGAATATATTCAATGACGGTGGATTCTCCAGTATGGGAATGAGTGAAAGGGCAATAGAGCAATATAACAAAAGCTTCAGGGAGTGTCTCGATAAGTAGAAATACCTACAGCCGGAAGTATTTATACCTCTTTTACAGGCGCTCGTCATGCAGGCAGGGCGCTTTGTTTATTTTTGGTTACCTAAAACCAAACACCATGACGAGCCTTGTCCTGTTAGCGCTTTTCTGTCTCCTTTTTCCCGCTTTTCTTATCTGGCTGACGATGAAATATCCCTTTTTTAAAAAGGTCGGGGCCATTGTAATGGCATACGCCGTCGGAATACTGATCGCCAATATAGGTATAATGCCCAGGGCCAGTGAGGGATACCGTGAAGCAACCATCGGTCAGGACCGTCCCTATATTCCTAAGTCGGAGGCAGTTGAAATGGTTGCAGCCGGCACCCTGACGAAAAGTGACCTCAGGTACAACAGCATAGCAGCTGTTCAGGACAGCATGCAGAGCGCTCTTGTTCTGCTGGCCATACCACTGATACTTTTCTCCCTGAATGTAAGGAGGTGGCTGAAGTTCTCCGGCAAGGGATTTCTTTCGATGCTGCTGGCCCTGATCTCGGTTATGGTCATTGTGGCTACAGGCTATCTAATCTTCCGTGACAAGGTGGAATCTGCGGACAAGATAGGAGGAATGCTCATAGGCCTCTATACGGGAGGATCTGTGAATCTTGCCTCCATTGCTCTGGCGCTGAAGGTGGAGCCCAATGCATTCATCATGACCAACACCTATGATATGATTGTCGGAGCAGTTGTGATTCTCTTCTTCATAACAGCCGGCCCGGCATTCTTCAGGCTTTTCCTTCCTCCTTTCAAAGCGCCTGCGGAGACAAACGGAGGTAACTTTGATTTCAACGGTATGAATCGCAGGATGGCCGAAGATTTTGATGACTACAACGGGATTTTCCGGAAGGAAGTAATCCTTCCTTTGCTGGGCGCCATAGGGCTTTCAGTAGTTATTCTTGTCATTGGCCTGGGAGTCAGTATCCTGTTGCCGGATGTGCCACAGACCGTATCTGTTATTCTTACTATCACAACGGTTGGTGTGGCAGCATCATTCATCAGGCCGGTAAGGGAGATCCGGAAGACATTCCAGCTTGGCATGTACTTCATTGTTGCATTTTCAATTGTAATAGCCACCAGATGCGATCTCAGCATAATCTTCCAGGCTAAATATCTCAGCCTCCTGGGGTATGTCACCTACGCCTATTTCGGATCACTGCTCCTGCATCTGTTCCTTTCATGGATATTCAGGATCAATGCCGATGATTACCTTATCACCACCACAGGATTCGTGTATTCTCCGCCGTTTGTTCCCATGGTGGCAGCAGCCCTGAAAAATAAGGATGTCATTCTTACCGGGCTGGCAACCGGTATGATAGGATGGATAATAGGCAACTATATCGGAGTGGCCTTCGGTATGTGGCTGGGGAAATTGTAGTCGGCAGTACCAGTCAGCAGTCAACAGTCAAAATCTTCCTGCCAACTGCCGACTGCCGGGTGCCGACTTCTCCCATCAGGTCT
Organism: uncultured Rikenella sp.; assembly: GCA_964470815.1. GTDB lineage: Bacteria > Bacteroidota > Bacteroidia > Bacteroidales > VadinHA17 > SR-FBR-E99. The sequence goes on along the minus strand of CAYYEH010000018.1, from coordinate 8,540 downwards.
ACCGACTAAAACAGGTAATTGAGTCCTATATAGAACTCCATATCCCCATCCTGCTCCTTGAGCGCCTTGCCAATGTCAGCAGAGATGATGAAATTCTCATTCATGGCAATCTTCAGACCCAGGCCTGCAGCCATGTGGAGTTTGTCCTTACCTCCGATGTAGAAATCTTCTGCACTGCCGTCGAGATAATCCTCAAGATCTGTTACATCTACATCTATCGGTGAGGTCACAATTCCTGCATCGAAGAAATAGTTTGTTCCGATGTAGAAATTCTGGTTGATGAACCTGAAACGGACCATCTTCCAGCGCAGTTCTGCGTTTCCGTAGGCAAATCCATCACCTATCACCCTGTTTCTCAATAATCCTCTTATGGTTTTGCTTCCTCCAAGCCCTTCTGACAGGGCTCCCCTGAGCTCCGATACAATCACCTGTCCCTGGTAATAAAACGGGACATCGCCGAAGAGTGTCTGCTGGTAACCCAGCCTGTAGGCCAAGCTCAGGTCATCCTCCTTCAGAGTGAAGTACTGTCTCCAGGTTAAATATAACTTCCCGAATGATGATTCTGCACCGAGGAACTCAGGTACCACTTCAATCCCTGTTTCTGCCCAGATGCCGCTCATAGGGCATGCTCTCTGGTCACGTGAGTCGTAAGATATGCCTCCCTTTATCCCGGTAATCCAACCGCCGTCTGCTTCCTCCGGTGAAAGTAACCCCGAGTTTTTATAGTACTCATAAAGAGTGGGCTCGTCAGGATCAAGGTATTTGGGATCTTCAGGATCCTTTCCTTTATTGAATTTGCTGACATCCAGGTCTTTAACTTTGAAATTCTGAATACTGAGGCCTGCATTCCAGTGCCAGTTGTTTTCACCTATGTTACCGATGAAGTCATTCTTAAAGCGGAACAGGTGTCTCTGCATGGCATAGAAGAGACGACTCCGGTAATCCGGATTCAGTTCATCATCTACCCATGCCTTGTTGTAAACCGAGGCGAAGCCGTTGAATCCGTAAAAGTCATATGCAAAATCGGGCATATAGCTGAGGTCAACAGCATACCGGATTCCTTTGATAAGATAGTCGGAGTCATACATCACCCTCAGGATGGAACTTCCCTTGGTGAAGGTTGATGCCTCAATATAGATCTTGTGGAAATAATCGGGGTAGATTGATCCGTCGCCATAGTCGAACAGGTTTACCAGGGCACCGTACTGGAATCCCTGGTCGGTACTGTAAGTAACAGCCGGCAGGGCGCCGAAGTTCCATCCCGTTTTGGCTTCCTGGGCCATCAGGGATGAGGCGAGGAGGCCTGTCAGAAGAAGTAAAGAGAGTTTTTTCATAGGTTTCATTTTTGTGAGGAAACCAAAGTTAAAGAAAAATGGTGCTCATATCCTAATAATTTTAATATTGCTACATTAGTGGACTTTAAAAACCGGAGACATGAGCCTTTTGATTCACAATACCGGGATGCTGGTTCAGACCAGGGAAGATAACCTGGCCTTCGTTGCCGGCAGGGATATGGAAGTGCTTCCCGTGATCGGGAACGGGTGGTTGCTCATTGAGGATGACATTATTGCAGGATACGGGCCGGCTGAGACCATTCCCGGGTTCAGCAACGCCATCACAAGGCTTGATGCGGGAGGAGGATATCTCTTCCCGGCTTTCTGTGATTCACACACACACCTGGTATATGCAGGGAGCAGGGAGAAGGAGTATACAGACAAGATCAGGGGTCTTTCATATGAAGAGATAGCGAAGCGCGGAGGAGGGATACTCAATTCTGCAAGGCTGTTGCACGAGACGTCTGAAGAGGAGCTGTTCAGGCAGTCGATGGAGCGTGTCCGTGAGATAATCTCATTCGGAACAGGTGCAGTCGAGATAAAGAGCGGATATGGCCTGACCACGGATGATGAGCTAAAGATGCTCAGGGTAATAAAAAGGATAAAGGAGGAATCACCCCTGGCTGTCCGTTCCACCTTTCTTGGAGCTCATGCAGTTCCTGAGGCATACCGTGACAACCGGAGCGGTTATGTTGATCTTATAGTGAACGAAATGATACCAGCGGTGGCTGCTGAAAGGCTTGCAGATTACATAGATGTTTTCTGTGACAGGGGTTTCTTCACAGTTGAGGAGACTTCCCGAATACTTGAAGCAGGTACCCGTTACGGGATGAGGCCGAAAATCCATGCAAACGAACTTGCCTTCTCCGGAGGCATCCAGACAGGGGTACGCCACGGGGCTCTGTCAGTAGACCATCTTGAATTCACCGGTGACGAAGAGATTGCAGCCCTGCTCGGGAGCGGCACGATGCCGACGCTGCTTCCTGGTGCCGCCTTTTTCCTGGGTATGACAGATCCCCCGGCACGAAAGATGATTGAGGCCGGACTGCCCCTGGCGCTGGCAAGCGATTATAACCCCGGATCATCACCGTCGGGCAACATGAAACTGGTGGTTTCAATGGGCTGTATCAGGCTCCGGCTTCTCCCTGAAGAGGCAATCAATGCGGTGACCATCAACGCCGCGTATGCCATGGGGCTGTCGGAGACCCATGGGTCTGTCACTGTCGGAAAGAAAGCTAATTTATTTATTACCAAGAAGATGCCATCATATGAATACTTCCCGTATGCTTACGGAAGCAACCTGGTTGAGACTGTGATCCTGAACGGGGAAGTGGTCTTCAGTCAGCAGCTGGCAGCCGGCAGTCAGCAGTAATCGCAAACCGAATATCCCAAATTGAGCATCGCAAATCGTAAATCTCAAATCTCGAACAAATGATAAACAGCCGTCTTATAGAATGCGTTCCCAACTTCAGTGAGGGACGTGACATGGAAAAGATCAGGCAGATCACCGATGAAATTGAATCGGTTGAGGGTGTAATGCTTCTTGACGTAGATCCGGGAAGGGATACCAACAGAACCGTTGTGACCTTTGTCGGTGAACCGGAGGCAGTATGTGAAGCTGCCTTCAGAGCTGTCAGGAAGGCAGCACAGGTCATAGATATGTCAAAGCATTCAGGTGCCCATCCGCGGATGGGAGCAACGGACGTATGTCCGCTTGTTCCGGTTTCAGGTGTGACGATGGAGGAGACGGCAGAGTATGCCCGCAGGCTTGGACGTAGAATAGGTGAGGAGCTCTCGTTGCCCGTATACTGTTACGAGGCTGCTGCCTGCGAGGAGAAGAGAAGGAACCTGGCAAATGTCAGGGAAGGAGAGTATGAGGGGCTGAAGAAAAAGCTTGAAGATCCGGCCTGGAAGCCCGACTTTGGACCGGCGAGGTTTAATGCCGGAGCCGGAGCTGTTATAGTGGGAGCGCGTGATTTCCTGGTAGCGTTTAACGTAAACCTGAACACAACCTCGGTCCGCAGGGCCAATGCCATAGCCTTTGATGTAAGGGAGCGGGGACGTGAAATGCGGGAAGGGAATCCCGTCACCGGGAAGGTTGTGAGGGATGATGAGGGTAACCCGGTAATGATACCTGGTTCGCTGAAGGCGGTAAAGGCTATAGGCTGGTTTATTCCCGAGTACGGGTTTGCCCAGATATCAATGAACCTGACCAATATCGGGGTAACACCGGTGCATATCGCCTTCGATGAAGTATGCCGAAAAGCTGAGGCACGAGGTGTCAGGGTAACAGGTTCGGAACTGGTCGGGTTGATTCCGCTCAGGTCGATGCTTGATGCAGGCAGGTATTTTCTTCACCGCCAGCAACGTTCAGCCGGGGTGTCGGATGAAGAGCTGATACGTACAGCAGTAAGATCTATGGGACTGGCAGAGCTGAAACCATTCAACCCGGAAGAGAAGATAATAGAGTATATACTAAGGGATAAGAAGAAAAAGAAGCTTACTGACCTTTCCCTTTCTTCGTTTGTATGGGAGACCTCGGCCGATTCCCCTGCACCGGGCGGCGGGTCGGTGGCAGCTGCGATGGGTGCGCTTGGCGCTGCCCTTGGAACGATGGTAGCCAACCTCTCCGGTCACAAGAGAGGCTGGGATGACCGGTGGGAGGAGTTTGCTTCCTGGGCTGAAAAGGGTGTGTTGATGCAAAAACGGCTCCTGGAACTGGTGGATGAAGACACCGATGCATATAATGGCATCCTGAAAGCTTTTGAAATGCCTAAAAAGAGTGATGAGGAGAAGGCTGCCAGGGCTGCTGCCGTGGAGGCTGCCACCCTGCAGGCCTCGCTGGTGCCCCTGACAGTGATGAAGGAGGCATTCCGGGTCTTTGAGCTGCTGAAAGAAATGACAGAGCAGGGCAATCCCAATTCAGTTACCGACGGCGCCGTTGGCGTTCTTGCAGTAAGGGCATGCATCAGGGGAGCATTCCTTAATGTCAGGATAAATGTCACGGGGTTAAAGGACAAGACAAAAGCAGAGGAGCTGACAGCAGAGGCGAAAAAGATCGACGATGCTGCAGCTGCAATCGAGTCGGAAATTGTTAACCATGTGATAACCCGGCTCGGGATGTAACGTTTTTTTTGTTATTTACGAGACCGGATACCAGCCGGCGGCAGATTGTTACTGCTGATCTGATTTTTCTCAGGAATTTAGTTTTTCCAGTATTTGTATTAATCGGATGTCTTCTAATATTTTATGCATGATCCTGATTAGAGGTCAGTTGTGAAAATCCTAAATGCGTATTATTCGCACAGGGCCGAAAATTCGCCTTTATAAAGGATTCAGCTCCCACCTTCCAGGGTGATGTCTCCATCTCCGGCGGGGGAGGAAAGACCACATATTATGTTTCAGGTTCATACTTTACCTCGGAAGGTCTGGCTGACAGGTCGCTTTTTGAGCGCTACACCCTGCGTTCCAATATCAATACAAAGGTAAATGACTGGCTTTCATTTGGCGCCAATCTTACAGGAAGTACTGACAAGCGTGCCACCAACGGTTATGGAACCAACAACACCAACCGTGGTCTCGCCATGCTTGCCCAGCCGTTCTACACACCCTATGACGAAAACGGAAAGAAGTATCCTGACTATATACCCGGATGGGGCAGGTACAATCCTGAGTATCTGGCGAGGATGTTCCCGCTTGATATCGGCAACGTTCAGTTTGACGGCGCCGGTTACATTCAGCTGAACCCGGTTGAAGGTCTTACCATAAAGACCCAGGCCGGTATAGATGCCTACGATTACCGGAGAACCCAGAAGAGGATGCCTTCCTACATAGCATCACTGAATAACGGTTACCTGCAGGAGGATTTCTCACGAGGGATAACGAAAACTATCACCAACACGGCAGAATACAAGTTTACTGTCAGTTCGATACATAACTTCACGGTGCTGCTGGGCCATGAGTACATAGACTATGACTATCAGTCATTCTACGGTTACTCATCAGGCCAGACAGATGACCGCCTTATGCTTCTCAACAATGGTCCCAATGCCCGTGACGTAAGCTCTTCAAAGAGCGAGTATGCCTTCCTTTCATACTTCGGAAGGATAGATTACTCTTTCAGAGATAAGTATTTCCTTGATTTCTCGGCACGTCGTGATGCATCTTCACGCTTTGGTAAGGACAACCGTGTTGCTGACTTCTATGCAGGAGGTATTATGTGGAATGCCAAGAAGGAGCCGTTCCTCCAGGATGTGGCATTTCTCTCATCACTGAGCATCAAAGCCAGTGTGGGTACCAGCGGTAACGCCGGGTCAAGCAACTATGCGCACCTTGCACTTATCGGAACCAACCAGTATGATTCAGAAACAGGCTGGGTGCTCTCAACTCCGGGTAATGCTGCCCTTGGCTGGGAGAGCCAGGTCAAGTCAACCCTCGGTTTCAGGTTCTCGTTCTTCAGGGATCAGTACAGGTTCAATGTGGAACTCTATGACAGAAGGACATCCAACATGCTTGTCAGTGTTCCCTTCCCCTACACAACAGGGTTCAATAATGTGCTCAGCAACGTGGGAACGCTGCAGAACCGCGGTATAGACTTTGCTTTTGACTTTGACATTGTCAAGAGCGGTGATTTCTATATCACTCCTTACGTGAACTTCAACTATAACAGTGAGAAAGTTCTCGAGCTCTTCCAGGACCGGGAGTACTGGAACATTCCGAATACAGGTGTGACATGGGTTGTGGGCCAGCCGGTATCGTTCTTCTATCCCTACTTTGCGGGTATTGATCCGGCTGACGGAAGTCCGATGTGGTATGTGCCCAGCGGCGATCCTACCGAGACAACCACCGGTGAAACCACTAAGGTCTTCAACTCGGCAGCACTTCAGCAAAATCTTGGCAAGCCCAGGTATGCACCGTTTAACGGAGGTTTCGGGATAAACATCGGATACAAAGGCTTTGCTCTCCAGAGTGACTTTGCCTTCTCAAAGGGCAAATACCTGATAAACAACGACCGTTATTTCTATGAGAATCCGACTGCCTTTGCCGGGTTCAACCAGTCAAAGAGAATTCTTGACTACTGGCAGGAGCCGGGCGATGAGTCACTGTTCCCGAGGTACGGAGTGCAGTTTACACAGTTTGACTCACGTCTTGTTGAGGATGCATCATTCCTCCGCATGAAGAATCTCTCGCTTTCATATACTGTGCCTTCCAACTGGCTCAGCAGGACTAACTTCTTTACAGGTGCAAGGGTCTTTGTCATGGGTCGTAACCTGTTGACATTCACCAAATATCTTGGTCCTGATCCGGAGGTTGACTCTAACCTTTCTCTCGGTGCCAACCCGAACACCAAGCAGTTCACCTTTGGTGCGGAGATCACCTTCTAATAATATTATAAAGGAAAACAATTATGAAGAAAACAATAAAATTAGTGTCACTGGCGGTCATCATGGCTCTGGCAATGGTGTCATGCGACCTTGACAGGTTCCCGTACGACAGTATCGAGCAGACGCAGGCATTCAAGACCATGAATGATGCCGCCTCGCTCCGTAACGGGCTTTACTCACAACTGCGCGGACGCGTGGGAGGTATTTATCTCTTCTCAACTGATGTCCAGGCAGACCAGATGAATGCCACCCTTGATTTCGGCAACAGGAACGGTTCACCTCACAGGTGGTCTTCATTCCTTGCCGATGATTACACCATCAGGGATGTATGGCGCTACTCATACAACTCAATAGCAAACATCAACAACTTCATCGGGAATATTGGCCTGATTGCCACCACATCATCGGATGATGAGGCTACTATTGACAATTACCTTGGTGAAGCCTACCTGATGCGTGCATATTACTATCATAACCTGGTCCAGAGGTGGGGTAAGGATTATGAGCCTTCAACCGCCTCAACCGACCTGGGTGTTCCTCTTGTTTTCACATACAATGTTTCACTGCTTCCTGAAAGGGCAACTGTGAAGGCGGTATATGACCAGATCATTGCTGACATCACTGAAGCCAAGACCAGGCTTTCGGATGTCACCGGGGCTCAGAGCGCCGAAAGGCTTACCCTCGATGCTGCCTATGCACTGGAGGCAAGAGTGCGTCTATGCATGCATGATTTCACGGGAGCCGCTGCCGCTGCAGACTTTCTTATAAGCAGCAACAGGTATCCTCTCATCAGCACGGCTGCGGGTCTTGAACAGATGTGGACAAATGACAACAGTACGGAAGTAATCTGCCAGCTTTATGCAAGCAACACCGAGCTGTCAAATGCAAATGACATTTACATCCGCTTTACCTCCGCAATTAACCGTTGCCAGCCTGACTTCGTTCCGTCACAGTGGGTAATAGACATGTTTGAGGATACAGATATCCGCAAGTCGGTTTACTTCACCCGGGAGACCATCCAGATACAGGGTCTTGACTATACTGATGTATACCTTGTAAACAAATATCCCGGTAACCCGGAGCTCTTCACCGCTGCCACGTCAAACTACCAGAACAAGCCTAAGCTCTTCAGGGTGGCCGAGATGTATCTCATCAGCGCTGAAGCCAAGGCAATGACTCCTGCCACTGAAGGAGCTGCCCTTACCACTCTCAACGTTCTGAGAACCAGCCGTGGTCTTGCAGAACTTACCGGAGTGACCGGCACAGGCCTCAGGGATGCCATCCGGGAAGAAAGGACACGTGAGCTGTTTGCCGAGGGCTTCCGTCTTGATGACCTCAAGAGGTGGAATCTCGGATTTACCAGATCTGCTCCGCAGAACACGGCATTCATCAACACCACCCCTTCAGATGATTTCCATCTGAAGACGGTGACTGCCGGTGCTCCCAAGATGATTTGGGGAATCCCGACGAATGACATTACCACAAACCCGAATATTGCAGGCCAGCAGAACCCCGGCTGGTAATATTTGCGGAAGGTCTGATTGATTATGGAGGCTGTCTGATAAAGGGCAGCCTCTTTTTTTTGAGGGGGCTGATTTCGTCCCCTGGACAGAACATGCCATTTTTTTCGTTTTAAGAGACTTTGGCGGCTTACTGAGGTTTAAGGCGTCAGAACGGGAGAAAGCCCCGGAGAGGAGTTTTTTTTATTTACCTATTGGAATTTGGGAAATAATGTTTATTTTGCGCTTGTGAGAAATTCACGATAACCCTTATTAACCTAAACTATTAATGTATGAAAAAGATCCTAATGTTTTTTGTACTG
>CAYYEH010000017.1:0-40098 GCA_964470815.1 uncultured Rikenella sp. | reverse complement strand
ATCTCAACATGCCGTGCGAGGAGTGTCGGGTACGCGAAAAACTGATACGGGACTTTAACCTCGGGGACCTGACTCCCCTGCTGTTGATCCGCTTCGGTTACTCGGAGCCTATGCCCTACTCTTTCAGAAGGAATCTCTCATGTATGCTTGAACGATGAAAAACACTATTAAGTTCCCGGCCCGCTTTTTCCTGGTCACCTTCCTATTTTCATGGGTGATATGGACCCCGCTTGTCCTGGGCAGTCTTGGCATAATTCCTGTTTCAGGAGAGCTTCTGTCAGCAGCAAGGGTCCCGGTAGTGATGCTGGGGGCTTTTGGTCCTCTTGCCGGAGCCCTGTACGATTTGCGTCGCCGCGAAGGCAAAGGCTCCGGGAAAAAATACCTCCATACCTTTCTCGACTTCAGATCGGGCTGGAGAGGTTACATTCTCCCGATATTGATTTTCGGGGGCAGCACATTTGCTGCATGGTTTTTGCCGGAACTATGGGGAGAAGAACGGTTGCCGATGCTGCTGCCTTCCATATGGGTTTTTATTCCCTGCCTGGTATTCATGCTCTTTGTCGGCGGCGGCCAGGAGGAGTTCGGATGGCGGGGATATGCACTTCCGGTTCTTGAGAAAAAATTCGGGATATGGCATGCAAACATAATCCTGGGGATTATATGGGCTCTGTGGCATATCCCCACATGGTTAATAACAGGCACAACCCAGAGTCATATGAATTTCGGAGGGTTCGTGCTGCTCATGACCGGGTATTCATTCATCTTTTCCTGGATCAGGAAGATATCAGGCAACAGGCCATTTTCGGGCATTTATGCCCACGGCCTGGCCAATGCCATCATCCCGGTGATGCCGACTTTCAACATGCAGGATGGTGTGACACAGCCTCGTTACTGGATCTGGGTGACCCTGACGCTGATGACCGGAGTGGTAATTACCGCCGTTCGCAGGAAAGAGCCCCTCAGCCAGTCAGGGCAGGGAGAATTAGCCGCACAATGAATAACAGAAAAAATTACCTTTAAATAATCTATAAAGACAATCCGGTATGATTTCAAGGATCTGGCATGGTTACACAACCAAAGAGAACTCTGACACTTATGAAAGTCTTCTTCAGAAAGAGATTTTTGTCGGCATTGCAAACAGGAAAATAGAGGGCTACAGGGGCATACAGCTTCTGAGGCGTGAGCTGCCCACCGGGACAGAATTCATTACAATAATGTGGTTTGATTCAATTGATTCTGTTAAAAGATTTGCTGGTGAAGATTATGAGAAGGCTGTGGTACCTGAGGCAGCCCAAAAAATTCTCACTCATTATGACAGGAGATCCGCACACTATATTGTCAGGGAAGATCAATATAAACATCTTCTTTAAAGCCATTTGATTATGTTTATCCTGACACCATTGGTTTGTCAACAAATTATTCAGTCTGATATGGTTAAGAATTACTTTTATCTGGTAGTGGGAGTATTATGTATGCTATTTGCGGTTACCCACACTGTCAACGGAGTCACAACAACCCTGGAGGCGCTGGAAAATTCAGTGCTGGACGACAGTGTTAAAACCGCTTTCACCTATGTCTGGCATATAATAGGCATTGAGAATCTCGTATTTGGAATTGCATTGATCATTATGGCATTTCAAAAGAGTCTCTCAAAAGTCAGGTTTGCAGCCTGGATAATAATTATAATACTGGCGCTGCGCTGGATTGTAATTTCAACATTCACAATGATGAACAGCAGCGCCGGGTTAATGCAGATCCTGCCTGATACTGTTGCAATATTTGTTGTGATAATCCTGCTGGTACTTGGTACAAGAGTCAGGGATAAGGTATTAAATGCGTAATTTTCCGATAGTCAATTGTCAGTTTATATTACAGTGTTGATCAGGGTTGTTTATTTACTCATCGCCATTCCTGGCCTTACAGATATCCTTTGGGATAACAGGGAGGTAAACCATGCCGGTAAACCGGAGATATATATTGTCGGGTCAATTCACTCGATGCATTATAATCCTGATTACCACTATTCGATAAATGACCTGCTGGAACAGATCATTGCCCTTAAACCTGACCTGGTATGCGGGGAGATTGCTCCGGAGGCATATGAGCAGGCAACTGAAGGCTACTTTCCTCCCGAGGCTGCTTTACTGGCAGAGATGGCTAAGGTACTCAACTACCGGTTTGTCCCGGTTGACTGGAGGCTTGATTTCGCCACTCAGGCGAAGGCCGACAGTGTTTATCCCCTTTCAGTGAAGGAGAAACTTGCGTCTTTCGGAAGCACATATATTACGAGGATGAATGAATCTGCGGAGGTGTCAATTTTTGATGCAATCCACAGCGAGACAAATATTGCCATAATTGATTCAGTATTTGAAAAGATCATCGGGGCAGACTCAATTGCTGAGACAGCCCACGGTAACTGGCGTGAGCGCAACCGGATGATTGCAGTGAACGGCATGAATGCAGCCTGGGATGCACGAAGAATAGTCTTCGTCTTCGGGAGCGATCATATTCACCGGATCAGGAGACAGTTACAATCCATGGGGTTCGACCCCCGGATACCCGACCGTATGTTTACACCGGGCGGCAGTTTCAAGGTGCCGGATGCGGTGCTTGAAAGATGGAGCCTTAACCTTGAGAACCTGAAATCAATTCGCGACAGAAAGATCCAGGTCACGGATGATTACTATCAGAAAATAATCAACAGCAGCCGGATAAGGGAACTGGAACAGGCTATTCAGAAATCGTCACAGATCAATTGAACCGTAAGACATTACAATATGTACCCCCTCGAAATAATGAACATAATGAAGAATAAAACAGTTGTACTGGCTCTGCTCCTCATAATTTCATCATGCGCCCGCAAGCCTGCGAACGGGTATGAATTGATTGAGCAGATGTACAGTGCCAACAAATCAAACTGGTATGAAACCCTCTGTTTCTCACAGGAGGTAATCCGTTACAGCAATGACACCATCACAGCAACCGAAGTCTGGCGCGAGGCATACCAGTCGCCGGGCAATCTCATAATCAAATTCAACGACTGGAACAGCGGTACCGGGTTCCTGTTTACAAATGACAGCGTCTACAGTTACAGGGACGGTCTGCCTGAATCTGTCAGGTTCAGGATACATGACCTGGTTGTGCTTGGGCTTGACATAAATAATATCCCGCCTGAGATCACGGCTGAACGTGCTGTGAAATGCGGCTATGACCCCGGTCTCCTGGCAGAGGGTGAGTGTATGGGACGGGAGGCGTGGATTGTTGGTGATACAACAGGCACATGTTTCTGGGTCGACAGGGAGTCACTCCTATTCCTGAAGATGAGGCGGAGATCAGGTGAAAACTCGAGGGAGGTGGAGTTTGCCCATTACGAGAATATCAACGGTTTCCAGGTTGCAACTGAGATCAGGTTTTATGATGACACCGGGGCTCTTGAAATGGTTGAGAAGTACTTTAATATTATCCCGGGATGCAAGGTTCCGGTTCAGACCTTTAATCCTGATGAGTTCAATAATGCCAGGTGGTGAATACCAGGCTGGCATGCAAAAGAGACTATCCAAATTCCGGTACAACTGATATAATAAATCCATTAACAGAATGAGCAGATTGGTATTGAAAGCTGACCCGACCCTTGGAGATTTCCAGGATTATGTAAGGGAACTCGAAGATGAGCGGGGTTTTACGCAGCAGAATGCAATTGAAAAATGTCTCCTGCTGGGAGAAGAGATAGGAGAGCTGTTCAAGGCTGTTCGTAAAACGATGAAGCTCAAGACAGATATAAATGCAAATATTGGCCCGGTTGATGAGGAAATTGCCGATATACTTATTTACCTGTGTTCAATTGCAAATCGTTTTGATATTGATATTGAACAGGCTTTCCGGAAAAAGGAAGAGCATAACAAGAAAAGAACCTGGAAATAAATTATCTGTATGAAAAATATCCTGTATTTTATATTTATAGTCACTTTGCTTTCCATAATTTCCTGCCTTTCAAATCGCCAGGGATCCGGTGAGCAGGCTGTGGTCAGCGGTGATTACCTTGGACAGGCAGCTCCGGGAGACAGCGCAATGCTCTTTGCCCCGGGAATCGTCTCGACGGGCATGGCCGAGCGCGATTTCGCCATCACTCCTGATGGCAATGAGATCTTCTTCTGTCGCGAGGCCGGCAAATTCGGGTATGTAACCATTTTTTATACCAGGAGGAGTAACGGTGTGTGGTCAATCCCCGAAGTATTTGAATATTTTACAGATCCTGCATACAAGTATGTTGAGCCACATATTTCTCCTGACGGGTCAAGGTTGTACTTCATATCCACAATGCCGGTTGACTTCGCGTCAGAGGCAAATGAGGATATCTGGTTTTGCACAAAAACAGATGGCAGATGGTCGTCGCCCCGGAACCTTGGTGCACCTGTAAATACTTCCGGCAAGGAATTTTTCCCGTCTGTTACAGTTGATGGTACAATCTATTACACTCACCTGGATACTGTTGCCAGGGAAGAGTTCATCTACCGCTCCAGGATGGTTAACGGTGCATACCAGGAGCCTGAGAAGCTGGGACCGAACGTAAATACAGGCAGCGCCAGGTATAATGCATTTGTTTCAGCGGATGAAAGCTATATCATTGTACCGTCATACGGCATGCCGGACAGTTTCGGTGCCACCGATTATTATATATCGTTCCGTGACAGCCTCGACAACTGGAGTCAACCGGTCAATATGGGTCCTGAAGTCAATTCTTCTTATCCCGGGGAGTGGTCAGCATCAGTTTCCACAGACGGGAAGTACCTGTTCTTCATGTCAGACCGGGCAGGCGGCAAGAGCCTCGAAATGCTGAGTTCTGAGACGCTGCTGTTGTTTCACAACTCACCGCAGAACGGCAATCCCGATATTTATTGGATAAGCTCCTCGGTGATTGAGAAACTAAGGTATAATGCAAAATTATGAGCAGTGCAACACCGCACAAAAACAAGATAAAAACTCATTGAAAATATGATCTGTCAAAGAGTCATTAAACCGGTATTAATGCTGGTAGCAGTTCTTTCACTGGTACTGTTTTCATGTAACATTAACAGGCAGATAAAGCCAGGCATGAAAGCAGAGATGACCGGCCTGCTGCAGGCCAGGCTGGATTCACTGACAGACACTAAAATAGTACCAGGGGCCACTCTCTCGGTCAGGTTAAGTGACGGATCAGATATTTCCCTTGCTTCAGGACTGGCTGATGTTGAAAAGAAAATTCCCATGAAGCCTGACGATATTATGTTTTCAGGAAGTGTGGGTAAAACCTATGTCGCCGCTGTTATTCTCAGGTTGTATGAACAGGGGCTCATCGATCTGAAAGCAAAAGCCGGATCGTATTTATTGGATGAAGGCTGGTTTCAAAAGGTCCCGAATGCACCTGATATCACGGTTGAGATGCTTATGAATCACACAGCCGGCATACCAGAATATGTTTATAATAAGGAAGTATGGGAGGCCATTAAGGAGGATCCGGATAAAGAGTGGAGTGTGGAAGAACGATTGTCATATATTTTTAATCTTCCACCTGTCAACCGCCCCGCTGAAGGATGGGCCTATGCTGACTCTCATTACCTGATACTGGGTTTGATAATAGAAAAAGTTACCGGCCTAACCTACTATGAGGTGCTTGATGAGATGATCCTCGGTCCCTGTAATCTGAAGAACACATTTCACTCTGACAGGAGGTCAATTCCGGGTCTGATTCCCGGTTATACAAATCTTACCATGGAATTTATGCTTCCACGTAAGGTGCTTAATGACAACCTGTATGCCTTTAATCCACAGCTTGAGTGGACCGGAGGAGGGCTGGCTTCGACGGTGTCTGACCTGACACTGTGGGGAAGCCTGCTATACGGAGGGAGTATCCTCAAACCGGAAACACTGAAATTGATGCTGACGCCTGCTCCGCACGAAACCATTCTGTTTGAGAAGGCCGGTTACGGACTGGGCTCTTTCATAGGCCAGACAGACGGGGTTACCTATTACGGTCATACGGGTTTTACCCCAGGCTATATCACGTATCTTCAGTATATTCCTGAGTATGGGATTGCCATTGCCATGCAGGTGAATGACGACTCGTCACACAGCAACTTTTCACTTAAAGAATACTTCAATACGATCAAGGAGATTGTGCTGAACCACACATACCCGGTGTCCGGCAAAAAGGAGTGACCGGGCTGTGAACCGGAGAGGCAGGTTTTGCAACATAAAAGCTGCCATGGGGGTCTTTGCGTCAGATAAGGAATGCTTTAAAATTATTATCACGGAAATATTTGTCAGGGATGAAGAATATAGTATGGTCTACCAGTCACGAGCTGATTCTTGATGATATAGTCAAAGCAAGGAATTGCGAAGTGTCCGATTCCGGTGGCCGCAAATACATTGATATGGAGTCAGGGGTCTGGTGCACAAACCTGGGGCATTGTAACCCGAGAATCAATTCAGTGATGACATCCCAGCTAAGGAAGGTAATGCATACAGGATTTAATTATTGTAACCCCATCCTTGAGACGGCAGCCTGCAAAGTGCTGGAGATAACAGATTTCCCGGGCGGAAAATGCGAATTCCTCTGTTCGGGCAGCGAAGCGGTGGAGTACTGTATCAGGGCAGCAAAGACAATTAAGCCGGACGCAATGGTGCTGGTATTCTCTGACTCATACTTCGGGGCTTACGGGGAGGCAGCCAGGCAGGACAGCAAGGAATGGTACCGTTATAACCGGTATGGTTGCAACTGTGATACCGGCGGGGAAGATTCACGCAGGAAAAAATCCGGAGGTGAGGGAGGCCGGAGTCAGGAACCCGACGGTGATGGCTACTGCGGAGCAGAAACCCGCGGTGAAGGATGCCGCAGGGAAGAAACCCGCAGTGAAGGATGCCGCAGGGAAGAACCCCTCAGTGAAGGATGCCGTGGTGAATGCCGGGAGTTTTCGGATATCCCGTTTGACAAAATCGGAATCTTCCTTTTTGAGCCGGGAAGCTCGTCGGGACTGGTGAATTTCCCGTCAGCTGAACTGATTGGGAAAATTTCTGAAAGGATAAGGGAGAACAACGGCTTTATAATTATAAATGAGGTTACCACAGGTGCAGGGAGAACAGGAAAATGGTTCGGATTTCAACATTATGATCTGAAGCCTGATATGATCGCTATTGGAAAGGGAATCGGCAACGGGTATCCTGTAAGTGTGGCAGCCTTTTCCGCCAGGGCGGCAGGCCTGCTTGAGAAGCAAAGTTTCCATTTTTCACAGTCACATCAGAACGATCCGATGGGCGCATCAATTGTAAATGAGGTGATATCAACAATCAATGATGAAAACCTGGTGGAACGAAGCCGTAAGCTTGGTGAAAAGCTGATGGCGGGATTGGAGAAAATCAAAAAGCCCGGCTCTGTGCTAAAAGCGGTCAGAGGAAGAGGACTGATGATTGCAATTGAATTCACAAGGGATGCAGGGCATGTTCAGAAAGAGCTGGTCAGGAGAGGGTTCATTGTGGCCAAACGGTCAGGTCATGAAGTGCTCAGGATAGACCCGGCTCTGACAATAAAGGAAAAAGACATCAACGGGTTTCTGTTCAGCTTTAATGATGTTATTAAGGACTTGGATGCACAATAATTATCAACCAAATATTAAATATCATGGACAAAATTAATGTTGCAGAGAAAATCATTGCACTCGAGACAGCTGCTCTAGAAGCATGGCTTGACGGTAATCCCTCACCTTACCTTGATCTTTATTCAAAGGACTTCACCTATTTTGATCCTGTACATGAATGGCGGCTTGACGGCTGGGAGAGGATAAAGGAGTTGTATGAAAGCATGCGCGGATCAGTAAAAATGGAAAAGTTCGAAATTATCAATCCTGTTGTGCAACAGGCCGGCACGATGGCAGTCCTGACCTACAATCTGCATACAAGCACAGGTGAAACGCTCTGGAAAGAGAATTGCACCGAGGTGTACAGGCTTGAGGATAACAACGAATGGAAAATAATCCACAGTCACTGGTCGCTGACAAAACCATCGATGTGACAAAACAGACCCGGCGGCAGGTTTTCCAGTCGGAAGGCTTTGGGGTCCTCTGCAGGATTCAGCCATTTTTGTCTATCTTAATCCTGAAATTTCATTATGAACCAACTATGAAGAGGATCATGAAAACAAGATCATTATTGCCCGTAATCACACTTCTGATTCTGGCCACCGGAAACGCACTGTCCCAGACTGCCGGCAACCCTGTAACGGATCTCCTGCTCTCAGCCTGGTCGCCGCGGAACTATACCGTGGTGCCTGTAACGGACCAGCAGATTGAAATGATACTGCAGTGCGGCATCAAGGCGCCCAGCTCGCGCAACGGGCAGCCATGGCACTTCACGGTGCTTAAGAACGAGGCCGTAATGAAGGAGATCATTCCAAATATTACTCCCGGCAATGTGATCATAGTTCTCTCCGGCAAGGTGTCGCAGGCGGGCACCACACCCGATTTCGATTGCGGGCTGGCGACTCAGAACATGTTCGTGGCAGCCTCTTCCATGGGCCTGGGAGCAAGAATTTATGGCGGTCCCATTGCAGCCGCCAGGGATAGGCGGGAGGCGCTTCAGATACCCAAAGGATTCACGCCTGTTATAATGCTCCGTGTGGGGAACATCGAGAAAAGCACTGACGCAGTCTCCGGCGCATCTCCCCGAAAGGCAGAGGAGGAGATAGTTAACTGGGTCAGGTAACCTTACAGAAGTTATTGGTAACAATTCTTCTTCTTTATAATACATACCTGATGAGCACTCAGGATACAAGGCTTAAGACCCTGCACCACATCATCAGAGATTACCTTGCTTTGTAATAAGGCGTTTAACAGATTGTGGGTCTGACTTCCTGAACTAACCCGCGCCGGAAGCCATAATGAAGCGTACATGGCAGAAAATAAGCCTGTCCTATGATTATCTCTTATAATAGTTGACAGGTTGCCTGCTTTTATGGAATACACCGGCTCTTGACCTGAAGAAAAAACAATTGTCTCTTTCAGTACAACCTGTCGGGCATAGTGAAATTTCAGGGTCTTGATTCATATTTTCGGCTGCAACGAAAAAAACTTCGCCGGAATGTTGACACATTCCTCAAATGCGAAAAAAAATTCGCATCTTCTGATTTCCCAATGCTGATATTCAGCTATTTATGATTGGGCACGGGATTGGTAAATAAACATGCAAGTGTTTTAACATCAATATGATTTATAACCAATCAAATCAATCGCTATGAACAACCGAGTAAATGAATTCAATCAACCTGAATTTGAGCTGGATGAACTAAATCCTGAATTCCTTGGTGAATATGAAAGGGAAGAGGGTGAGTCGTATGAATTTGACGGTGAGATCCTGAATGAAGAAGGCACATTCAGTGAAGCCAGCCAGATGGAGCTTGCTTCTGAGTTGCTTTCTGTTTCGAACGAGGATGAACTGGATAATTTCCTGGGTAAGCTTTTCAGGAAGGCTGCCGGAGGAATTCGCGGTTTGTTTAGACCTGGTACCGGGAATGCATTGGGAGGAATGTTGAAAGGTGTTGCAAAGAAGGTTTTACCGCTTGCCGGGTCTGCAATAGGTTCGGCGTTTTTCCCTGGTGTCGGAACTGCCATAGGAGGTGCATTGGGCGGTGCTGCATCCAATCTGTTTGAGCTTGAACTTGAAGGCCTGAGTCAGGAAGATTGTGAGTTTGAGACGGCCAGGGCTTTTGTCCGTTTTGCAGGCAATGCTGCAAGAAATGCGGTCATTGCAGACCAGGAAGAAATGGAAGAAGAACTTGCCGCCCGGCGTGCTGTCACAAAAGCTGCCCGTAATTATGCACCAGGAATGCTGGTAAGGAGAGGCGGTTACAGCCGGCGTAGTCCTTACCCTGTCAGGAGAACGATCTATCCGGGCAGGGGCTATAGTTATGCAGGCAGGAGGTATTATCCCGGCAGCAGAAGGTACTATTATCCGTGGCGCAGATACTATCCCGGTACAGGCTACTACGGTGCAAGACCCGGTTACTATGGCAGCGGAGTTGATTATTCCGGCGGAACGGAAAATCAGGGCGGAGGAGACAACTACCTTACCGAAAAGATACGCAGGCTGGAGGAGATGGTCCGTAACCTCACCGCCCAGATGCAGGCGCCGCCTCCCCCGCCGCCGTCTGATGCAGCCGCTGCAGGCCCCACACCTCCTGCTGATAAAGAGTACTACGGATACTGACATTGCTGACAATACCTTGAAATGCTGATACGAGATCAAAAAGCATACTGTATTCAGTTCCTGATTTCAGAGTCATTATCGCTAATAACGAGACTGGAACAAATGATACCCTTTGAAATGACAATGCCCATGGTAAGGAGCGCTTCAGTATCTGAAGAAGCCCTGAGACTGATCGGCAAATTGCTGGATCAGGGTAAGAGTAATCTCCGTAAGAGCATCAGTCATTTTATTGGCTCGCTGAACTCTTACTGTGGCAATGAATCAGATGAAAGTCTGCAGAGCAAGTATACAGCACTCAAACTAAGGTATAACCAGATTCTTGATCAGCTAGACATTTTTGCTGATGTCCTCTCTCAAAGAAGCGAGCATGGCACAGGCGTATGGCTGTCAGGGCTGGATGCTCTGGCAGAAGACGCGATGAAAGCAGGCAAAGATTTCTATAAGGCACCTCCTCTCATGGTGTATCTTGAAAGAGGTCACGGGGCTGCGATAAGGAGAGCCCGTACAAGACTGCCCGGAGGGGATGAGAACCCTGTTGCCGTAATACAGATTCCAAGGGAAAGGATGGTCGGCAACGGTATAGCATCATCGCTCGTTCATGAAGTAGGACATCAGTGCGCGGCTCTTCTCGGGCTGACAGTTTCATTGAAGGATGAAATAAAAAAATACAGTGAAACCACAGGCGGGAACCGGCATACATGGCACTGTTATGAGAGATGGATATCAGAAATAATTGCCGACTTCTGGGCAATCGCACAACTGGGGGTAAGTGCAACGCTGGGACTTATGAGTGTAGTCTCGCTGCCGGGATACTTCCAGTTTCGCATCAACCTGCATGATCCGCACCCGGCCCCATATATCCGCGTTTATTTAAGCTGCAGGTTCGGAAAGAGGCTCTTCCCTGATCCTCAGTGGGACAGATTGTGGTATCTGTGGAGATCATTTTATCCTGTAAATAAGCTGCCGCGGACAAAACAAGACCTCTTAAGACAGTCAGAAAATGAGTCAGACCGGCTGATTGACCTGATTGTATTCCATAAACCACCCAGGCTGAACGGCCTTCGCTTAATAGATCTGTTTGATATACCACAGCGCCAGCCAGACCATTTCCGGGAAGTTTTTCAATCATTCAGGGATAACTCCGGGTTGCTAAACAATATGACCCCGATTCTGGTCTTTGCAGTCCTGGGTCAGGCAAAAGCAGATCAAAGAATAACCTCAAAAGAAGAAAACCTCCTGCTTAAACAACAGCTGAACAGGTGGGCGATGAAGAGATAAATAAGTACAACCATAAAAAAATCAGGTACCATGAATGAAAAAAATACAAGTGATGAGGCTAAGGGGAAAAACCCGGGTGACGGGAATAAACCCGTAAAGAAAATCCCTGTTTCCGTGATAAAAGGTGAAACAAAAGAAGTAGTTGTAAAGGGGAAGATAAAGCTGGAAGACCCAGTAAGAGTTGTCGGTGAAACCGATGGTCCTCCCGTTTATGTCAGGGTGAAAGATGAGCCGCCATTAAAAATGGAAGTTTCCAATGAAATTCCTTTAACCGTGGATGTTGGAAAAACTCCGGTCAATGTCAACCTTACGACAAATGAAAGACCTGCAGGTGAGATTACCGCTGAGGACTTTTTCATGACAATTAAAAACCTCCCATTCTACTTCGGCAGAACTTTTACAAACCGAAAGTACACATGGACAGACTATGATGTATTGAAAGCACATGTCTGTGAAGATATTGACAATATTCTGCCCATCGACGAAGAGGGATTTAATAAACAGTTTGAGTTTAAGGCATACAGGAGTCTCAGCGGGTCGGGAGATGTATTCAACTACCTGAGAGGTATAACCATGCAGCACAGGTGGAGGATTGCAGACATCATTTATCCTCCCGGACTTGAATTAATATATAACTACTGGATGGATGAGGGTTCTGTAAGCCAGACTTTATTTGCCATTACCGAGCGTTACCGCAACAGGCCGGGGAAATGGTCGGAGAACCTGCGAAGCTTCACACTTGATCCGATCAGGAGGATAAACAGCCTGTTGATGGGCTACATAAGAGACCTCCGGATTGGTGATCTGCTGACCCTTGAGGAGAGATCGATGGAATACCAGAACCAATACGGTTATTATATTCCGGGTAATCACAGTCACGGACTGGAGATCCGATCCAATTTCCATTCCGCGTTTAATAAACTGCTGTCAGAATGTGCCAGGTACTACAGGCAGGTTGATGACAAGACCAGGAATGCCGACGGATTCCCGGTTCTGAGTTCACTCCAGGAACTAAACATTATCCTGGCAACCGGGGACATCAACCAGGCAGTGAGCTTTGCAAAACGGGCACGCACCGAGGTATGTCTTGAGCAGAACATATTAGGGAGGACCGAAATAGGCGAGTATCTGAAGGAGAGGCCGATGGTTCCTTACAAACATGACTGGATGAGAAGGGTCGATGCCATGAAGAGCCTGCAGGGGTGGAATCAGAATTCTATCAGGGTATTTAATGACCTGGCAGAGAATGGTGAAATTATCCTTCTGGGTGCAAGATATATTGACTGGGCAAATATTGTGGATGAAGATTTTGCCGAAGCATGGGCAATATTCTTCAGGAATGAGATCCAGATGTACATACACAGATACTATTCAGTGACAGGTGTCGATCTGTCGCTTGAAAGAGTGGAATCATCCGATGCCAGGGTAAGGGATATCCTACCGGCAGTCCTGATAAGGAACCGTGCGGTAAAAAGAATCTAGATCCGCAACAAACAAAAAGCTCATGAAATACGAAACACTCAATGAAGAAATGGCCGCAGATCCTGAACTTATACCTGAATTGATGGAGTATGAGCAGGAGTATAACCATCAGGGTGTTAATCGCCCGGAGCGGGATTACATCAGGTGGATACAGAGGTCGCTTAACCAGATTCTGGGATTACGACTGCCCGTAAACGGTGTACCGGATCCGTATACCAGAAGCGCTGTACGGGGATTTCAGTTACGCAAGGGTCTCCCGCCAATGGGATTGGTTGTCCCGGAAACCGAGGCTGAAATTATCAGGGAGCTGACAGGCCGGTTTTCAGACAGCGGGTTAAGCGCTGAAGTGTCGCCTCCAGTTTTAGTATCTGCCTTATCGGTATCAGAACAGGCGGAATTCAGAAGGCTTTCACCAACAGGGCAGGAACAATTCAAGCGGTTAAGGAGAATTACAGCAACATATACAGGAGTAGCTCTCAGAGAATCTGAGAAAGGCCTCAGAACACTGCTTCACAGAGGGTTTTTCCGTTTGATGCCTGACCTGCTTCCCATGATATTCAGGCTGGCAAACAATACCAGGCTGCCAGCCGGATGGAATTTGCGCAGGGCAAGGCCTTTACTGGTGGGTAACGTCCTTTATAATCTGGCATTTCCCGAAACTATTAACCAGGGGGGCTATGATCGTAAAAAAGGGAAACCTGATCCCACCTGCTTTTCTGCATGTGTACAGATATTACTTGCAATCCGGAAACCTGTAACCTATGTTGAATATATAATTCAGCTGGCATCTGCATCGAAATGTGTGTTTCTCGGCAGAGATACTGTAGGTCCGCTTGTCTTCAGATCAACCAGCCTGTATAAAAGCCTGGACAGTGTCCTGCTTCAGACGGCATTTGACACCTACTTCAGGTCAAAAGCGAGGTCAGGCATGAACTATTCCTATGGTGATGAGCTGAAAGTTTTCAGACAAGTCTTTGGTCCCGGTTACAGGGTCCCGACAAAAGCGGCCTGGGGTTCAAACAAGGTGACTGTTTTCAGAGAATACTATCTGCGGGGCAAAGGGCATCGCCCGGAGCTCATAAATATTTGTACCGGAAATCCTGCGATTGCATGCGGCAATCATTCAGTGGTTCTGACACGTATAAGGAATAAAAGGGTGTATTTCTATAATCCCTGGGCCAATGAGGAAGAGAAGGGCACAAAGTTCGGCAATGCCGTTCTGACAGTGTCAGGTCATGGAGAAAGGCCGGCCGAATCAAGCATGACCCTGCCGGATTTTGAAGGTCAGATATCTACAGTATTTTACAGGTAATGAAGGTTATTATAAGACATAATGCTTATAATTGATTCTCATTGTCATGCAGGCAAGGGGGACGGTTTTACGGGTCCATGGAATACCGCAGCCCCGCTGAAAGACTATTTAAGATGGGCTGACGAATACAGGATAACCAGGACTAACCTTTTTCCTGTTTTCAACTCTGATTATGAGAAATCAAATCATGAAGTGGCGAAGATTGTTTATTCAAACCCGTCGCGGTTTTACGGTTTCGCAATGGTTCATCCTTCCAGGGACCGCGGAAGGGTTTTCTGCCTGGTCAGTAAAGCTGTCCGGCAGTACAATTTTTTGGGTATCAAGGTACATCTGCATGACGCCCGGATAACCAGGGAAGTCTGTGAAGCAGCAAGATACTTCTCATTGCCGGTACTCTATGACATAATGGGAGAAATATCACAGGTTTACCTGGTTGCAGCTGAATATCCTGACGTGAATTTCATAATACCGCATCTTGGCAGCTTCACAGATGACTGGGTGGCACAAAAGTCATTCATTGATCCACTGAGCAGGTTCGGGAACATATTCACTGATTCATCAGGTGTCAGAAGATTTGAGATTCTGAAGGAGAGCTTTGAACGGGCCGGAGCACAGAAGATACTCTTCGGATCTGACGGACCCTGGTTGCACCCGGGCGTTGAACTTGAAAAAATATTCGCGTTAAAAGCCCATCCTGATGAACTTAAACTGATCCTCGCCGGGAATTTCCTGAGATTGACCGGGAAGCAGACAGAAGCAAGATTCCGGCCAAATGCGGATTTGATTCATTCAATATGAATTTCAGCTGATTGTGAGCCGTTTTCTGATATGCTGCTGAACAGCCCTGAGAGTTACATTCAGTCTTTTGGCAGCTTTCTGCTTGTCGCCCTTCTCGAGTTGAACAGCTACCTTCGTCGCAAGATAGGTGGTGATACTTTTTATACCCTGGAGACTCTCACCCGAGATGACAGCCTTTCTGATCGAATCTTCCCAGCGCTCAATAATTGTCATCATGCTATCTGAGTCGAAGAGCTTCGGCCGATCCTGGGCAGGAATGCTGCCAAGCGTTATATACCTGCCGCCTTCATGCCTCATCACAATTCTTCTTATCAGTTGTCTCAACTCCCTGATATTCCCCTGGTAACTCCTGTTAATTATGAAGTCCCTCACTTCAGGATCAAACTCCAGTTCATCACTTCCGGGCATTTCGTGACATATCTGTTTAAGGAAGTGCCCTGCAAGGATCTCAATATCATCTGAATGTTCCCTTAACGGAGGTACAAACAATTCAATGTCTGATATCCTGTAATAGAGGTCTTCCCTGAATTTTCCCTCCTGTATCAGTGTCCTGAGATTTCTGTTTGTTGCTGAGACAAGTCTGAAATCAGTAGTCCTCCATGTGTTACTACCTATTCGTTTGTACGTCTTTTCCTGGATCACTCTCAGTAGTTCAGCCTGAAGTGTAAGCGGCAGATCAGCAATCTCATCAAGGAAAAGCGTTCCGTTATCGGCCAGGGCAAAGGCACCTTCGCGAGAACTGACCGAGCTGGTGTACGACCCCTTCTCATGTCCGAAGAATTCGCTGCCTGATAAATCCGGAACGATGGTTGTACAGTCAACCATGATTATCTTTCCCTTCTTTGCTCTTTCATCAAGGGTGTGCACCAGCCGTGCAACAAGCTCCTTACCGGTCCCGGATTCTCCCGTAATCAAAATATTTGAAGAAGAAAAAATTGAAGCCTCAATTACTTCGGAGAGGAAGCGTTTCCATTGCCTGCTGTCCCCTATAAGATTGTCATGAACAAGAGGTGATTCAAGAATATTATTGATAGTATCCCATTTCTTTTCCTTCTTCTCCATCAATTTGAAAAGAGCTTCGATCCCCTCCCAGATAACAATATCGGCAATCCCCCGGTTTATAAGTTTCCAGCATTGATTGAGCTGGTAAGGGTAATCCAGAATTACAAGTATTGCAATGAAACCCTGCCCGGTATATTTCCAGACAACCTCCGGTATATCTGATTCTTTAGGGATATAATCCGAGAAGATGAAAATAAACCTGATTTTCATGTGCCCGGCTCCGGGCCGGGAATCCAAAAGCAGTGATATAAGTCGCTTATCCTCTTTAAGGGTATTGATCCAACGGGACTTTGAAATATCAAGATAATAACAAGAGTCCATAGATCATCTGTTTTGACTATTGCAGACTACTTAATTATTCTGATATCCAAACTACGAATATAATAAAAAAATTGAGATAATCAAGCATTTAGCTATATTTATAAGACACTAATAAGCTATTTTGTCATTATACCTTAATTCATAAATATCCTGCCTCAATCCGCCGGTTATGTGAGATATTTCCTAAAAAAAATTGTGACCGCAGAAGATGGGATGAGGCCATTAAGAACAAACAGAGATTGCTTTTGTGAATTAAGATGCATTGAATATTGGATACAATCAGGGGTCCGGGTTTTATATGAACCTCCATCAGGGCGACAGCCATTAACACCACATTAACAATTCCTTATGCGGCATTTGGCAAAAATGCCGGTCTTTACTGCAGAGACCTCTTCCCTGAGGACAGTAATTGAAGAGGCTCTGTTAACCTGACCATGAGAGAATGAAAAAACTGTTACTGGCGGCTTTGCTGATGATGGCAGTCGCCCTGTCCGTAATAAGTGCCTCCGGCGGCACGTCAGAAAGAACATCGACCAGCACCGCAAAGAGTGACGGGCCTGACACCTCACAAAGTGCATCAACCGGTACGGCTGAGAGAGCATCCACCGTCAACTTAAGAAGTGCCTCAGACGGCACCACAGACACCCCAAAACCTTCCCTCCCTGCCGTGAAGACAGAGGGCAACATAACCCTCACCGGCAAAATGGACGACCCGCTGTGGCTCCAGGCTATGCCCGTGGAACTGAATTACGAGATCATGCCCGGTGAAAACCTGCCTGCAAAACAGAGAACCACGGCACGGGTGCTCTACAATAATGATTATCTCTATTTCGGTTTCAGATGCTATGATTCGGTTCCTTCAGCCATAAGGGCCAACCTCTCCGACAGGGACAAGATGTTCGGCGACGATTTTGTGGTTGTGTCAATAGACACCTACAACAACTTCCAGAAAGGACTCGAGTTTGCCGTTAATCCTTACGGGATCCAGGGAGACCTGCTGATGATGGGCTCAGGCAACGAGGACCCGTCGTATGATATGGTCTGGCACTCGGCAGCCTCCCTTGATGAAGAAGGCTGGACAGCTGAGATGGCAATCCCGTTCAGTGTGTTCTCATTTAACTCCGCAGCGATCCAGGACTGGACAATCACCCTTGTCAGGAGCATGCCTCGCGACAGCCGGTATGTGCTGTCATGGACAATGAATGACAGGAATAACCCCTCATGGCTGGGACAGGGAGGTGTGCTGAAGGGACTCGAAGGGATCAAACCCGGCAAATCTCTTTCGTTCCTACCGTACATCATGATGGAACAGAAGGGTGAGAGGAGAGATGTTGACGATCCTGATTCGCCCATGGATCAGGGTAAGTTAAAGGCCAGGGTTGGCGGAGGCATCACATACTCGCCGGGGCCGAACACAACAATCAATGCGGTGATTAATCCCGACTTCAGCCAGATAGAATCGGATGCCGGCCAGATCGATGTCAACTCCACCTTCGCCCTCTACTACCCGGAAAAGAGGCCTTTCTTCATGTCAGGGATGGATCTTCTGCAGACACCGATGTACTATTCGAGAACTATAAATAATCCGCTGTTTGCAGCAAAAGTAAACGGCAAGGCAGGAAGATTCTCCTACCTGGCGCTCGCCGCCGACGACAGGAACACTGCAGTGACTGTTCCCGGCGAGGAGCAGAGTAATACTGTCACCACTGAGGAACGGTCAATTGCAGGCGCGGCAAGGATCAGGTATGACATGGAGAATGAAAACTTCGCAGGCGCTTTGTTTCTCAACAGGAATTTCAGTGAGGCACACAACTACCTCTGGGGGCTTGACTGGAACCTTAAATTCTGGAAGAACTGGTACTGGGCAGGTGAGGTGTTCCTCTCGCACACCAGGGAGATGAACGACCCGGAGCTTTTCGGTTCAGACAGGCAGTTCGGCTCAACAGGAAAGGATGCAGCCTTCAACGGTGAAAAATACTACGGAACAGGAATGCACCTCGCCCTGATGAAAGCCGGGAGAAAATACGGTTTTTCGATTGTCCAGAATAACTTCTCCCCAACCTACCAGACCTACAACGGGATGTTCCCAGAAGTCAACGGGCGAACCAGCTACATGAGCCACAGGTATACATTCCATATCAACAAGAAGTTCATACAGAGGATAAGGCTGAATGCAACCTCAACACTCGGATACAACTATGACGGAGTCTTCAAGGAGTTTGTCTTCCAGCCTGGTGTCTATATCAGCATGATAGGGCAGACCTCGCTGAATTATTCATATATGGCCATGAACCAGGAGCGGTTCAGGGGTGTCCTCTTCAGGGGGGTCAACAGGTCACAGTTCATGGCTGAGACAACGCCGCTGAAGGGTGTCAGTGTCTCTTTCTCCGGCTCTGCAGGAAAGTATATAAGACGCACTGCAACTCCCGAACCCGGCAGGGGTTATAATTTATCCACCGAACTGTCACTTGAACCGGTTTCATGGCTCAAGACATCCTTCTCATGGTCAACTGCACGCCTTGAGAGCACATCCGGCGGCGACGAATTTTATAACGGACACATATTCAGAAATGTAACTACCCTGCAGTTTACAAGAAAGCTGTTTATAAGAGGCATCGGGGAGTATAACACCTTCACCAACTCATTCAGTATTTATCCCCTGGTGAGCTATAAGTTCAACGCCTTCACGATGTTCTGTGCAGGCATGACAAAGGACTATCTCGAATATGACCTGGATGAGAGCAACATGTACCGTACAACGGGTCACCAGTATTTTGTGAAGCTGCAGTACCTGTTCAACCTGTAAAGGAAAGCATAACGATGTAGTCATTTCCCCTACATCGCAATCATCCTTACCCTTACCTGCATTTGGACGATCTCCCTATAGGCCTGGGAGCCGGCCGTATATAGTTTTGTCCGGTATATCCTCCGCATCCTGTCCGGGCGGCGGAGGGGAACAAACAAAAACTTCTGTAATATGGAACAGTTTGCATTAACAGGTGCATCGGCAAATGCCATCGGCCGTAACATCGTCGCCGAAATCGCCGGGCTGGAAGTAAAATATTCAACAGGCTGTCTCCGGGCTGAAGTGGTTATCCGTGAAGGGAACGAGAGCCTTCTTTCAGTGTACGGAATAACCGGCCAGCTGAAATTCAGAAAAAAGATCCTGAACTCTGGCACCTATGAGTTTTCAGCTGACCTGAAAAAGGGTGTGTATGTGGCAACCCTCATCTCAGGCAAGTCGTGGGCAGCAAGAAGAATTACAATCAACTGACAATGAATATATTACAATTGGTTCGAAATTGTCTGATTCCTGTTCGCCGGGATCCGGTCACACCCGTCAGGAGTTGGCGAATATACAATCACGTCATCATCATTGTTCTGGTGTTGAATTCACAATTCATGGCTGCACAGGATGTAAAGATCAACAGCAACATGGTTATCGAGGCTGACGGTACGCTCCGGCTGGACAACGACGCCACGGTATGGAATGACCTTATGGTCTTTCCGGATGCAACAACAAAGGGTGGCAGCAATCCTCCGGAATGGGGGTCAGCCTTTAAGAAGAATGCGGGGGGTACGAGCCAGGGAGTATATCTGTGGATGTTCTCCCCGACCGTTGAGGAGGAGCTTTACATTACCGTACAGATTCCCCACGACTACAAGGTAGGTTCTGACCTGCACCCTCATGTGCACTGGACAACGGCCACAGGTACTCCCTCGGGCAGCAACGTCGTCTGGGGGCTTGAGTATTCCGTTGCCTCCGTAGGCGCTGCATTTCCGAATACAGTCATCATCACCTCAAACACCCTGATTCCGGAGTGTGGCACACCTTCCGGCACCGGGCAGCACCTGATCTCACCTTTCAGTCCTGTCAGCGGGGCAGGCCTCGGCATCAGCTCTGTCCTCATATGCAGGCTGTTCAGGGCTGCCGGCGATGCCTCCGACACCTTTCCGAACACTGCCGGCCTGCTTGGATTTGATATCCATTATGAGCAGGATACGCAGGGAAGCAGGGAACAATGGACGAAGTGAAAGTAACTGTCTGAAGCAGGTATCAGTCACACTGAACTATGGCAAGGAGTCTCCGATACAGGGAAATGGCAGTGATACTGCTCCTCACAGGCACCCATGCACTGCTGTCGCAGCAGTATGGCATGCGGCTCATGCCCGGCAGTACCATCACTGTTTCAGATGGTGCGGAGATAACCATAACTGACGGAAGCCTTGTCAATGACGGGTCATTCATTTCGCAGGGCGAAGGTACAGTAATATTCAATGGGACTACAATTCATGAAATAGGAGGAGCAGAAACCACTGCATTCAGTAACCTGACAGTAAACAACACGGCCGGGCTAGGCATTACAGGAGGAGCCGCAACTGTCAGCAGGATACTGTTATGCAACGGACTGCTAGAAACCAACGGGAAGATGACGCTGCTCTCTGGGGGGGACGGTACTGCCCTTATCGACGGTGCGGGGATCGGCACGGTAAGCGGCAATGTTACCATGCAGCGTCATCTCCCGACTGGTTTCGGATACATGTATTTCTCCTCGCCGTTCACCTCAGCCAGGGTAAGTGAACTTGACGATGAAGCCATTGAATTCATTTACGGTTATAATGAAAACAGGCTTGTTGGCGGGGTACCGGCCTCAGGATGGGTCAGCTATGACAACCCGCTCAATGTCCTGTCACCCATGTCAGGCTACGCCGTCAATCTTGGCCCTGATGCCGGCCCGCTGGCTGTTGACATCACCGGCGAGGTCAGCAACGGCGACATGGAGCTGACGGTTTATAACCATGACCATCCCTATACCTACGGGTTTAACCTGGTGGGCAATCCCTACCCGTCACCTGTCGACTGGGACCTTATTGATGCCCTGAACAGCAATATTGACAACGCGGTCTATTACTTCAGCAACAGCGACACTGATCAGTACGGGGGCACCTATGTAACTTATATCAACGGCATCTCCAGCGACGGGAAGGCAACAAACATAATACCCTCCATGCAGGGTTTCTTCATTCATGTGACTGACGGTGCTTTTCCCGTGGAGGGGAGGCTTGTAATGAACAACAGCGTCAGGGTGAATGATCTTGACCACCCGTTTATCAAGTCAGCCGAAGCAGAACAACCGAAGTTTCTCAGGCTCAGTGCATGTTTCAGCACCAGCCCTGATAAGCCGGATTACACGGTGGTTTACTTTGATGATCAGGCAACACCTGAGTATGACGGCCAGTTTGATGCACTCAAGCTTCTGAATACAGACATAAATGTTCCGAGCATTTTTTCCGTTACGCCTTCAGCTTCAAGGCTATCCATAAACGGGATGCCTCCCCCCGGGGGGCAAGCCCTCGTGGTGCCGCTGGGCATCGTCACACAGGCTGACGGAAACATCATGTTCAGGGTTTGTGCCATTGATCCGTCAATGGTTGCGATGAAGATCAGCCTTATAGACAGTGTTGCAGGCGCAAAGCGGGAAATAGCGCTTAACAGCGAATACTCCGTCGAGCTGAAGGCAGGGGATTATTCCGGGAGATTCTTCCTGAAGTTTGCCCCGGGGGTGACGACCACTGTCAATCGTCATGCTGAGGAGGACCCGGGGATCCTTGAGGCAACTGCAAACGGCGGGATCCTGAAGCTGAAAATCACCAGCGTTGAAGGATCTGCAGGCTACCTGCGGATATTTGATCTTACCGGAAGGATGCTGCATGAAGAGACTGTCCGGGAACCAGGCTATTATGATTATCCCGGACTGCGCAGCAACGGCATCTACATCATCACCTACCGTACCGGCAGTATCACGGCTTCGAGAAAAGCAGCCCTGGTCAACTGACCTGCCAGGGCATCAGAATGCCTCTTTTAAAAATCAATCAATCTTGTTGTTTTCGCTGAGTTTAAAGAACAGCCCCGCATGCATTGTGAATTAGCGGAATTGACCCCGGACGGGGTTCTCGATTTGTCGGTTATCATGCGGGGCTGTGTGCCATATATTTCTCCGGCAACTGGCATAATCCTCTTCAGTGACAAAAACTGAAGTACTGAAGATTGAGGAATCACCACGGCCGGACTTCCGTCTGCCGTCTTCCTGTTCCAAGTCATCTCCGTCCTTCCAGGGCACGGTAAACACAAAGAGGGATCCTTTACCCGGACCGGATTTCACCATGATCCTGCCGCCGAGGAATTCAGAATAGGCTTTGGAGATTGACAATCCCAATCCGGCACCCTCGTAACTCCTGGCTGCAGTGTGTTCAACCTGGTAAAAACGGTCAAAAATTTTCTCATGCTCCTCTTCAGGTATTCCGATGCCTGTATCAGAGACATAAAACCTGAGGAAGCCATCTTCCCTTTCACATCCGAACTCCACAGTACCT
Source organism: uncultured Rikenella sp. (assembly GCA_964470815.1). GTDB lineage: Bacteria > Bacteroidota > Bacteroidia > Bacteroidales > VadinHA17 > SR-FBR-E99. Next base: position 17,237 of record CAYYEH010000017.1, on the reverse strand, counting down.
TCCCGTGTAAACTTGAATGCATTGTTAAGCAGGCTTGTAAGGATTGATACCAGTTTTGAAAGGTCGGTTTCGATAACAGCCTCATTCTCCGGAATTTTTGTCACATAGTTGAAAATGAGATTCTTTTCGGCTGCCTTTACCTGGTACTGCCTGTGGAGCGAGGCCAGCTGGGTATTCACATTGAAGGTTTCCTTCCGGTATGTCAGGATTCCGGCCTCGATATTGGATATTTCTATTATGTCAGATACAACGTCAACCAGCTGGTTGCAGCTGTTCATAATGATCTCGGAGTAGGATTCCCTCTGGCTGTCCGACTGGCCGGGTTCTGCAATCAGTGATGTAAACCCGATGATTGCATTCATGGGCGTTCTTATCTCGTGCGAGATATTGTGCAGAAAGGCTGTTTTAAGCCTGTCATTCTCCTCAGCCCGGTCGCGTTCCCTTGTTAGCATTTCCTGCATCTTCCTGCTCTCAGTAACGTCTACTGCGAGGCTCTGCAGCACTTTTTTGCCTTCACTTACCCTGCCCAGTGGGGTGGTATGAAACTGCCATATTCTTTTCTCCCCGTCCCTGGTGTGTATTGTCCATTCGCCGTTGTCACTGTTCTCACTGATGCTGAACAGGCTGTTGATATAATCCCGTTCCGTGCCGCTCTGTGAACCGTATGCGGCTTTTGTCCAGTCTCCCAGCGTGGGAATGTCCGTTATGGTATAGCCCGAAAAACGGGTCCAGCCCTTGCTGAGCATCAGTACCTTTCCGTCTTCGTCATGTATCATGATGGGTACCGGGGAGTTTTCAACCGCGAGGCGGAACCGCTCCTCGCTCTCGCTAAGGGCGCTTTGTGCTGCTTCTTTTTTTCTGAGGGCATCCTTTTTTGCGATTGCCGACCTGATGGCTCCCCCGAGCCTTGCAAGGTTATCCTTGATAACGTAATCATCGGCTCCCGCTTTCATGATCTCAACAGCCGTCTCTTCATTCACCGAACCGGTAACCAGGATAAAGGGTATATCCGGAACCATGCTGTTTTTGATTGTCAGAGCCGTGAATCCGTCAAACTGGGGAAGAGAATAATCAGAGATAACCATGTCAGGCATAAAACTGCCCAAAGCAGCGACATAATCCTGTTCGTTATCGACAAGGACCTTTTCGAAAACGATTTTCTCCTTTCCGATCACCTTCCAGATCAGTTCTGCATCAGTCAGAACGTCTTCGACGAACAGGATTTTTGTTACCTCTTTCATTATACCCTTTTATCGGCGGGGTTGTTTATTTCAGCGGCTGGTTGACCAGCAGCCAGTACAACCCCAGGCTGCTCATTGCACTGACAAATTTGTCAAAGTCTACCGGCTTGACGACGTAACTGTTAACCCCCAGCTCATAGGCTCTTTTGACATCGGGTTCCTCCCTTGATGATGTAACAATGACCACCGGGATATGTTTAGTGCGGTTGTCACTTTTAATTGCCTTCAGGATCTCAAGTCCGTTTACTTTAGGAAGCTTAAGATCAAGAAGAACCACCTTGGGAGGTGTATTCAGATTTCTCCCTGCAAATTTACCCCTGCAGAAAAAGAAATCGAGTGCCTCTTCGCCGTCCTCTGCCACATAGACATGGTTGGCAAGGTTGTTTTTCCTGAGGGCCCTCAGGGTCAGTTCTGCATCACGCGGATCATCCTCCACAATCAGAATGTCAACTACTTCTTTGTCTGTCATCTGTCTGCTGATTATATTTCTGTGTCTTATGACCTTTTCATATTTCCGTGGCCCGCCGGCCTCTGCGTTCATTCTCCCTGTGTCACCTTTCTGCCTGCAGGTTGTCCCTCTTTCTGATGCACCGGCATTGAGAAAAAGAATGTTGATCCCCTGCCCGGTTCAGATTCAGCCCATATCCTGCCTCCGTGCTTTGTAATTATTCTGTGAACGATAGCCAGTCCCACACCGTTTCCTTCAAATTCACGGTCTGAGTGAAGGCGCTGGAAAACTTTGAACAGTTTGTCAACGTATTTCATATTAAACCCTACACCATTGTCGGTCACCGAGTAAACAATCTCATCAGCCCCGGGTTCTGATGTGACTGTAATGACCGGGTGTTCATTTTTTGAGGAGTATTTTACCGCATTCGAGATAAGGTTTGTAACTGCCTGCCTGATAAGTGAAGAGTCTCCTGTTGCATTTGCAAGGTTCTTTATCCTGAAAGTAATTCTGCTTCTTTCTTCCTCATTGGTTATTTCCTCATAGGCCTTCCTGACAATAGCTCTCATATTGATTGTTGAGAAGCTGATTCTGCTCCTTCCTACCCTGGAAAAATCAAGCAGGTCGTCAATCAGGGTTCCCATCCGCACTGAGCTGTCTTCTATTATTCCGCAGATTCTGTCACCCTCCTCCCCGAGCCGGCCTTCAAAGTCCTTTCTGAGAATTGATGTGAAGCTGTGTATTGCACGCAGCGGTGCCCTGAGGTCATGGGAGACCGAATAGCTGAATGCCTCGAGCTCCTTGTTTGCCGCCTCGAGCTGTGCTGTCCGCCGCACAACCCGCTCCTCAAGGTCCTCATTCAGCTTCCTGATGGCTTCATCGGCGGCTTTCCTGTCAGTGATATCATAGATGTAGGCAAAGAAAAGCCTGTTTTCGTCTTTATTGTAAAGCTGCAGATGAACTTCAACAGGATAGAAGGTGCCGTCTTTCCTCCGGTGTATTGTCTCCAGGATTGAAATCTTTCTCTTGCCTGCGATGAGAGGGACTATGGATTCTTTCAGCTTCTCCTCACCCAAATCCACTGTGATATCGAGAGGTGTAAGACTCTTCATCTCCTTCATCGAATAGCCCATGTTACGGAGGCCGCCCTTGTTCACATATTCGAATTTAAAGCTCTCAGGGTTGAAGATATAAATCTCATTGAGGCTGCTGTCCACGATATCAAGCAATCTGAACCTCTCTCTCTCCAGTTTCTTTCTTCCGGTTATATCATTGATCGTGGTAATGTAATAGAGGGGTTCTCCATTTTCGTCGCGCTGGAGGAAAATTGATATTTCCACCCACACCAGCCACCCTTTCCTGTGAATATACCGCTTCTCAAACCTGTGACGGTCATATTTTCCGTCAAGCAGCATTTTGAGTACCAGTTCATTGTGTTTGATGTCATCAGGATGTGTTATTTCTCTCCAGTTTTTATTGTTAAGTTCTTCAGGAGAATACCCCAGCATGGTGCAGAAACTCCTGTTTACGTACATTGAACCGTCAAGGCCGGCGATGGAGTTGCCCAGTGGCGAGTTTTCAAACAGGTCTCTGAACTTCCTCTCGCTCTCCCTGACGCTCTTTTCATATTGTCTCAGGCTGGTTATATCCGAGGCTGATGAGAGCAGCCCTCTCACCTTTCCCTTCTCATCGCGGAGAGATTTGCATCTCCATGCAAGGAGACGGACTTCGCCGTCGTGTCTTCTCTGCCAGCTCTCCACGTAGACAATTTCGTCGTGATTATCAAAGAGGGGTTCCACAATTTTGTAAGTATCCTGGTCGCCGACAAAATAATGTGCAGCCTCTTTGCCGATCACATCATCACCGAAGAATTCATACCCGGCATTATTAGCCCATGTATATATCTTGTTTTCATCAACTTCCATGATTATGTCAGGGACCGAACCGAGTATTGCCTCATCCCTGGACGAAAGCATATTCAGTTCGTCAAGTGCCCGCTTTCTTTCAGTTATGTCATGAAGCGTTACAAAAACCCTGAATGGTTCGGCCTCCCCGTCACGGAATTCCGGCCGTGCAAATACGCTGAGCCATGAATAGTCGCGGGCGGCAGGACTGTAAACAGCCACGACCGCAGTTACCTCACGCCCGGTTCTCTGTGCCATGACGGAGGGGAAGTTTTCGGGCTGAAGCAGGTGTCCCTCCTCGTCCAGCACATTCCAGCCGGGATGAAAGGAGGTTCGTCCCAGGAACTCCTCCTGCGTCAGCCCCAGCAGCCGGAGACCGGCAGGGTTTATATCATTGAGGGAGCCGTCAGGCATCTGGTAAAACACCCCGTGTGTCATGCTCTCAAACAACAGCCGGTATTTCTGCTCATTCTCAATCAGAGGTGATATATCATTTATGCTGGCAATAATGAGTTTCTCGTTGTTGACAACAATGAGCTCGGCTGACATGATTCCGGTGATAATCCGGCCTGATTTTGTCCTGAACTGCTTCTGTTTTTCATAAAACTTCCCGTCAGCCATCTCATTTATAAACTCCTTCCTGTCACTGTCGCTTAACCATAGGTGGAGCTGGCTGGTAGTCCGGCCTATTGCCTCGTCATAGGTGTAACCTGTCATGACTGTGAACCCCCTGTTTACCTCAAGGATCGTTCCGTCCGAGTATCTTGTTATCAGGAAAGCATAGGGGGAAGAATTAAAGGCTTTTGCGAACTTCTCTTCCTGGGTGGCAATCTCAAAAAGAAGGCTCCGGTTATACATCAGCGCCAGGCTGTATGCGAGGAAGATAAACAGGGCCTGATAGGCAATAAATATTATCTTTTCAAAAATATCTGCCTGGAAGTAATCATTTGTGGTGCTGTCCGCGGCAAAGAAATGGACAATTCTGAACAGGTTTACAACCGCATAACCTATGTATACAATTCCGACCCCGGAAGCCAGGGTTCTGATATTGCTGTCGGCCTTAAAGAATATCAGCCAGATGTACTGGCCGGCAAAAAGGAGCATCACGACGGCAAGATTAAGGTTTCTTGCCGGCAGGTCAGGATTTACAAGTGAGAACCATACCTGTATGCAGACATATAATATAAATATGAAGTAGTTTGGAATTTGATTAAGTTTCACCCCGGTGAAACTGCACATCCCCTTAAGTCCGGCCCACAATCCGGCCACAACCATTGCATTGGAAAGCACAAGCGAGCTCCAGTCGGGAATTGATCCCCTGAGGACTATCTGGATAACGGCAAGGTTCTGCAGGACGAAGGCTGCCACCCATGAGTTTATCCCCCTGAATCTTTTGTGATTCTGTACGGCGATCAGTATCATGAAGAGTGTAATGGCCACGTCAGCTATCAGGAAGCTGAATACGATGGCCCTCATGTCAGGATTGATCATAGGTTTTTCCCATATCTTGCCGGGATTCCGCGCCCGATATAAATACAAAGTGTAAATCTACTTACAGACCGCAGTTAAATATGAGAGCGATAATCTGAAACTTTTGTCAGATAAATTCCTACAGAAAACACGATTGACAACCCGGCAGCAAACCCGTGATTCATAAATCACGGGCGGTCATATCAAGGCATTAAGCAGGTCAGCAGATCAGCAGGTTACAGACAATGCCCTAATCAAGGTTGTTGTTAAGGGCATACCTGATAATTTCTGCGGTGGTCTTCAGGTTCAGCTTCTCGAGAATCCTTGACCGGTAAGTGCTGATGGTCTTTGGGCTGACAGCCAGGAGCTCCGCTATGCCGTTAAGCTTATGACCTGCGGCAAGGAGCTTTATAACCTCCAGTTCCCTGGCAGAGAGAATATCCTGTGGATGGCCGCCAGCCCCGTCAAAGTAACTTGCGGTAATTATCTCTGCCAGGCCCGAGGTAATGTACCGTTCACCGTTTGATACCCTGATCACCGCCGAGATGAGCTCTTCAGGGGCACTTGCCTTTGTCAGATAGCCCGAGGCTCCTGTTTTGATCGCCTTCAGAGCATACTGCTCTTCAGGATACATGCTCAGCATGATGATTTTTGAGCCGGGCGACCTCTTCTTTAAGTCAGGAAGTATATCAAGACCACTCCTGCCGGGGAGTGAGATGTCAAGAAGGATGACGTCATATTCATTCCGGAGGACCTTGTCAAGCAAACCGGCGCTGTCTGAAGCCTCATCAATGACACCAAACCTCTGATCCCTGTCGTCTTCGAGGATCTGCCTTATCCCCTGCCTGACAATAGGATGGTCATCTGTTATAATTACCCTGATCATATGGTTATATATTTTTAGTCAACGGGATTCTCACTACCAGGATAGTTCCTTTCCCTTTTTCTCCAGCTATCCTGAACTGACCGGAAATATTCTTAACCCTTTCCTTGATACTTGTAATGCCGAATGACCTTGGATCATTCACAGCATCTGCATCGATTCCTGTTCCGTTGTCTTTAACAACAAGTTCAATGCTGGAGTGGAATCTGCCTATTCTTACCTCTGCCCTGTCAGCTCCTGAGTGCCGGATAATGTTAGTCAGCGCCTCCTGTATTATCCTGAACAGCACGATAGAGACATTTGTTTCAATTTTAAGATTCCCTGGCACAAGCCTGAAAGTGCCCTTTATGCCAACCGGCTCCAGGTTTTGTTTCATATGCCATTCCACTGCATCCTTCAGGCCGAGCTCATATAAGAGGGCCGGTCTCAGGTCGGAGGAGATTCTCTGAACTGTGCTTACAGAATTGTCAATGAGTTCCTCCACCTCATCCAGCTTATCAGTTACCAGTGCAGACTGCACCCCGATCCTCTTTCTGAGCCACGAGATATTCATCTTCAGGGCTGTCAGCTTCTGCCCGATATCATCATGCAGGTTCATGGCAATCTCTGTTCTCTCCTTCTCCCTCGCCTCTTCAATGTGCATGTTTAGCCGCCTGAGGGTTTCACCTGACTTCCTTAATCCCTCCTCAAATTTTAACCTGTCTGTAATGTCAATCCATGATACCAGAACCTGTGAGAGTGTGTCACCCTCATCAGGCACAACATGCAGCTTCAGATGGACAAACCTTTCCTTCCCGTCAGGCATTTTCAGCGATATGTCCGAGTCAAACTCCCTCCGGCCTTCAGCGAGGACAGTTATCTCCTCCGTGAAGCATTTATAGGATTCTTCGGTAAAAAACTGCTTCAGGTCATCGACAAGCTCCGACTTCTCACGTGCCCCGAAGAACTCGAGGCTGGTAGAGTTTACGTCAGTGAGCCTTACCATCGAAACACACTTTGCTGCTCTCTCCGGGTGCCTGGCGAAGTATTTCCTGAAATCCTTCACCCCGCGTCTGCGCAGACTGTCGATGTACTTCTTCACCTCTGAAAAATCCTGTTCCCAGATAGGGACAACGGATTTTTCAAAGAGATTCCTGTACCTCTCTTCACTTTTAGCCAGCTCACACTCTGCCTTATGCTGGTCCGAAATATCCTGAACCGTGCCATAGAGCCTTACAACATTGCCGTTGTTGTCCTTCTCGGTCTTGCAGATAGCCCTGATCCATCTTATCTCCTCCGCTGAGATCATCACCCGGAATACCTCGCTGAAGGGTGTACCCTCCGCATAAGCCTTCATGACAGCTGCTTCAAAGGAATGCAGATCGTCAGGATGAATCTTTTTCAGGTGGTTGTCCCATTTGTGTTCGCCTTTCGTACCCGGCAAACCAAAAATCCTCACCAACTCATCAGACCAGTAAGCTTTGTTATGCCTTACATCGTATTCCCAGTTCCCGATCCTGGCCACCGACTGAGCCTCCTTCAGCATTACACCGCTCCTTAGAACACCTTTCTGCATCTCCATGAGATCGGTAACATCAGTCCCCATGACTGCCAGGCCTGTCACCTCTCCTGCCAGGTTCCGGACGGGATTGAACGAGTATCTCAAATACTTCCTGCGCAGTCCTGTACCGGTTGAACTCATCGTTGTGAAACTTGTTCCGGAAAGGCCCTGCTTAAGGTATTTTCTCCATCTGTCCCTTTGATCTGCCGGCATCCATTTTATCACATCATCACCCGGTCTGATCCGGCGTCCGGTCCGTTTCTGAAACCTGTCATGAAAAGCCGAGTTACCGTCTAAAAACCTGATATTACTGTCAACTGACCAGATGCAGTTGTCGGTATTCTCCAGGATAGAACGCATATGCGCCTCCCGGGCCTCCATCTCGTCACGGAGTCTCTTCCTGAATGATATATCACGGATGATCATGCTGGTCCGCTTTTCACCGGAACTGTTTGTGAAAACAGATGTGGTAAGCTCAACAGGAAAGATGGTACCGTCACTCCGCACTCCCGTCAGCTCGCCGGCAAATTTTCCCGTCTGTTCACGCTGCTTCAGCGCGGGATTGAGCCGCGGGTCATTGAGGTTCATGATACCGTTACGGCCCAGCCTGCATATCTCCTCCTCACTCCTGCCAAACATCCGGCATGCAGCAGGATTGGCCGCCAGTATCCTTCCGTCAGGAACCGTAAGCAGTATCCCGTCAAAACTGTGATCGAAGACAGAGTGATATATAATTTCACTCTCAGCCAGACGGCTGTGAATAATCTTTCCCCTTCCTCTCATTGCAAACAGAATTTCACCGTAAAGAAAAAAAAAATACAATAATTATGTCACTGTGCAAAACAACAAATCAATAAGTGTATAAATAACATTTTTTATTTATTTTTAACAAATTATTGGCCGGGGCGGGATACGATGCTTTTACAATAACTCGTATTTTGGGCCTCGGGAATTATCAAACCAGTAACAATTATTAATGAATAAACAATAAAAAAAGAATCTGATTATGAAAATTAACAGGCTGCTCGTCGGAATTATTATGAGCCTTTGTGCGCTGGGCACTTCCCCTGCGCCTGCACAGGACGGTGACCAGATCCTTGACGGGATAGGTGAAACCGGACTTATCTCCCGCTACCAGTTCAGGGGAAATGACAGGGACTGGTCGCGCAATAACCTACATGCCATCACCCGTGGGACTGACTTCAGGTTCATACCTGACAGCCTCTTTGGCAATGTTCTTGCCCTTTCGGGCGAAACCGAGACCTTCATCACGATCCCGGGTGAGGCGGTATCAGGCGAGGAGTCACTGACCGTCACCGGATGGATATGGCTTCGTTCAGACAAACCGGGACAGGTCTTTTTCGATTTCGGCAAGAGCAGCAGTTCACACATCTTTGCTGCACCCGCAGGAACCAGGGATGGTGAGGGGTTCCGGGTACAGATGGTGACCGGCGGAAAGACCTGGGCCACAACCTCGGCTGCCGTACCGGTGAATAAATGGAGCCACATTGCAGTGGTGATAGACGTACCGTCGAAAACCCTGAGCACATACCTCAACGGAGAGCTCGCAGGCGAGGCTAAGGATATGGCGCTGGAGCTGAAGCATCTGTTCGATTTTGATTCAGACATCAACAATCAGCTTCTTATCGGGAAATCTCTCGGCGGAGAGAAGACTTTCCTCAATGCGAAGCTGTCAGATTTCCGGGTCTATCGTATACCTCTGACGGAGAGGCAGATTGCAAGGATTTATTTCACTGCCCTGAGAGGCGGTAACCCGCAGGCAGGACGCAGAGGCCAGGCAGAGCCTAACCTCACGGTGTTTCCTGCAACAACACCCCAGCTGTACAATGCATTCCTGGTCAGTGTTCCTGACACGCAGGTGGAGACCACGTTGGGACACCTCCCGAGGCTTCCCCGTTTTGTAAAGGGAGTATACAGCGGTGGTGTTGAGGGTCCGGATGTGAGAGTGATATGGCCGGCTCCCGAGGATAACAGCCAGGTGCTTGCTCCCGGAACCTATACTGTGACCGGTAAGGTTGCCGGCACGAGCCTGCAGCCGAAGGCAGTGGTCACCGTCTTGGCCGGGAATGAGCCTGCCGCACCTCACCGTGCGCTTGAGGCATTTGGTCTTGACCAGGTAACGCTGGATGCTGACATCCATGATCATAAGACGAGGTTCATCGAGAACCGTGATAAGTTTATAAATGGCCTCGAAGCCACCAATCCCGATAACTTCCTTTACATGTTCCGCGATGCCTTCGGGCAGAAGCAGCCTGTGGGTTCGAAGCCCCTCGGCGGGTGGGACAGCCAGCAGACCAAGCTTCGCGGTCACGCTACCGGTCATTATCTCACAGCTATCGCGCAGGCCTATGCCGGCACCGGCTATGATAAGGAGTTGCAGGTTAAGTTTGCCGGCAAGATGGAGTACATGGTGAACACGCTGTATGACCTTGCACAGCTTTCAGGCAAGCCCCGGACGGCCGGCGGAGAGTTTGTTGCTGATCCGACAGCCGTTCCGCCTGCGGCGGGAAAGGCAGGATACGACTCAGACCTGAGCGCTGAGGGTATCCGTACCGATTACCAGAACTGGGGCAGGGGCTTTATAAGCGCCTATCCGCCTGACCAGTTTATAATGCTTGAAAAGGGAGCCACCTATGGCGGATCGAACGCCCAGATATGGGCTCCGTACTACACCCTGCACAAGATCATGGCCGGGCTGATGGACATCTATGAGGTCAGCGGCAACGAAAAGGCGCTGGAGATAGCAAAGGGAATGGGCAAATGGGTTTATGCACGCCTGAGCCTTGTGCCGAAGGAGACGCTGATAAGCATGTGGAACAGGTACATCGCCGGGGAATTCGGCGGGATGAATGAGGCGCTGGCGAGGTTGTCGCGGCTGACCGGCGAAGCCTCATACATGAAGGCTGCACAGCTGTTTGACAACACCAGGCTTTTCTATGGCGATGCCGATCATGCCCACGGGCTGGCAAAGAACGTGGATATGTTCCGCGGGTTGCATGCCAACCAGCATATTCCGCAGATCGTCGGGGCGATAGAGATCTACCGTGACACCGAGACACCGGAGTATTATCATATTGCTGACAACTTCTGGGATATGGTCACCCATGATTACATGTACAGCATCGGTGGTGTTGCAGGAGCGCGCAATCCAAGCAATGCCGAATGCTTCACCGCACAGCCGGCAACGCTCTACGAGAACGGTTTCTCCGCAGGCGGACAGAATGAGACCTGTGCCACATACAACATGCTCAAGCTCACCGGCAGCCTCTTCCTCTTCAACCAGGATGCGGCGCTGATGGATTACTATGAGCGGGGGCTGTACAATCACATTCTTGCTTCTGTTGCGGAGAACACTCCTGCCAACACCTATCATGTGCCGCTGAGGCCCGGCTCGATGAAGCAATTCGGCAACCCCAATATGGACGGGTTTTCCTGCTGTAACGGCACAGCGCTGGAGAGCAGCACCAAGCTACAGAACTCGATTTACTTCAGGAGTACCGACAACCAGGCGCTGTATGTGAACCTGTATGTTCCTTCCACGCTGACATGGACCGAAAGGAAGATTACTGTGAAACAGGCCACCGCCTACCCGAAGGAAGACCGTACGATGCTGACTATCAACGGCAAGGGGAAGTTTGACCTGAATGTGCGCGTGCCGCATTGGGCTACCAAGGGGTTCTTTGTGAAGATCAACGGCAAGGATATGAAGGTTGATGCGGTGCCGGGAACCTATCTTAAGATCAGCCGCAAGTGGAAGAAGGGTGATACCGTTGAGCTGCGGATGCCGTTCAGGTTCTATCTTGAGCCGGTGATGGATCAGCAGAACATCGCGAGCCTGTTTTACGGGCCGGTTCTTCTGGCGGCACAGGAACCCGAACCACGCACCGAGTGGCGCAAGGTGACGCTGGATGCCTCAGACATCAGCAAGTCTATCACAGGCGACCCCTCAAAGCTGGAGTTCACCATTGACGGTGTTGCCTATAAACCATTCTTTGATACCTACGGCAGGCACTCGGTTTACCTGGATGTGACACTGAAATAGTTCTAGCCGGCTTCACGGTGGGGCCTGGTTTCAGCTCCGGCCGGCTACAGAACCTCGCAGCCGGGAACATGAATGCAGGGTCAGGCCTGCGAAGAAAAATAAATCAAGCCCGGGATCTGATCGATTCCGGGCTTGACTGTTAAGATCAGTCCAGCAGTGTGATACCGGTCAGGTCTGCTTTGCAGTTTATAAAACTGATCCGCTTCAGTTTCCTGTTGTCCCTGAAGAATGTGTTAACCAGTGTTGCATTCTCGAACCTGACCCGTGTAAATACGCAGTTCTCAAAGAAGCAATCCTCAAGTGTGCCGCCGAAAACCATGTCAGCAAGGTGCATGGAAATGAATGATGTACGATTCATGACCGTATCTTCCGTAATACATCTTCCTGTGCCTCCATACTTAAAAACCGTGCCGGTGGGATCGGCCCCGGTAAAATCACAATCACTTATATAACTTTCAACCAATTCAGCCTCCTTCAGGGAGCAGTTTTTAAAGATGTTACCGGATAAGCCGGACATTTTTATGCTGCTTCCGCCAGGGTCAGAATCTGAAAAGTCACAATTACCCACCTTATTGCTTTTGAGAAGGAGCCGGAACAGCGCCACAAAATCTGTTACTGAGCAGAAAACAACCACAAAATGCAAATGGATTCCATCAGATTGAATATTGAGCCGTCTTTCAGGAAAGAAGCAATATGTGTTATTACCAAAAGCAAATAATATGAGATTTCTGTTTCTGGGTTTTTTACTGCTAAGTCCGGTTGTCAGCGGGCAATCAGATTCAGTCACTTATTTTCAGCTGAAGGTGCCTGTTGATCATTCAGATCCCACTTCAGGATTTACAACCATTCACTATGAATCCGGCGCTCCCTTTTCGGCACACAAACCGACAGTATTTGTTATTGCCGATGCCCAGCAGTTCTATGTCAGGAAGGGTGCCATAAATCAATTGCAAAACTCCCTGTTTGACAGCACCTTCAATGTCATCGGAATAATAGGGCGAAATAACAACAGTGATCTGAAAAACAGGGTGACGGACGCTTCGGGAACCATTAACTGGCCTGAGGCAGGAAAAATTTTCTCATGGCAGCAATACGTAAATGACATCGAGGCCGTCAGGAAGCATCTGTTGGGAGAGAGAGGTAAAGTCTCCCTTTACGGGCAGTCAGGAGGGGGATTGCTGGTACATCAGTACCTCAGCCATTATGGCAGGTTCGTTCACAGGGCATTTACCGGTGCTTCAGTCGACTATTCATTTGACAGCGAATCAGGGATAAACCATGACAGGTTCTGGCAGGAAACCTGTGAACGCGATTCAACTTTTCCAAGAAGATTTTCTCTTCTCATGGAGAGGAATCTTTTCCCGAGAGAACTTGTCGCCATGCTCTTTCAGAGGCAAAACTTTTTTGTAGAGACTGACAGTCTGTTTTCCGGAAGAAACAAACTTCTTGATCACCTGATAATGAATGATACGGCAGCAATAAATGACTATAAATCAAAGTATCAGATCAGGGATATCCTTTCATTTATAGATTCACCTGACGGGGTTCCGGTAAAAGTCAGGTTATTTGAATTCATCCTTCCGCTGTTAAAGGACCTGAAGATCGAAGCCAATAAACTACAGCCTGATCTTGAAAACCTCTATTTCAGTTGCCTGCCCCTGATAAGTGCCTTTGATGAGAACCTTATCGAACCGGTTATGATAGACCACAGGCCTTTGCATCTGGCAGAGACAGAAGTATTTGTGCTTAGCGGAAGATGGGATCATACTGCTGATTACAGATCCCAGATAGCCCTTGCATCAACTTACAGGAACCACTATTTATTCATGGCCGATGACAATCATACATTCACAACTTTAAAGAGCAACGGATTGTATAATAAGATGCTGATCACATTCCTGAAATATGGTAAAGAGGATATCCGGTTCAGGGATTTCATGAAATCGTGTGAACCTTTCCGGTGGAAGGAGGGTGCCGGGAACTGTTCAGGGAGGTAAGGCCGGTTATGACAGGGGGATGATTATTATATGTAAATCCTGTATGTTACCATCGGCATGAATCCCATCTGCCAGGATGTTGTCACCTCTTTGGCAACATTATTCCAGTTGCGGGTAAAGATATTCCGGTGGTTGGTCATATTCTGAAGGTCCAGGGCCCACTCATGATTTACCCTTGGCCTGTTCAGGCGAAATGTTATTCTGCCATTCAGCCTGAAATAATCGGGGTATCTTTTTTCGTACGCCTGATCCCACCTGTATCGCACCCCGCCCTCCGCCAGGGAGCGTTCTTCATCAATCTCAAGATACCTGTTGCCTCCTGCATAAACCATCTTCAGATCAGCCGACAATATCGACCGTTTACCGGTTTTCCACTCATATCCCGCCAATGCATTGCAGACAAAATTATTGTCGAATGTTGTATTCCTCCATTTCCCGTCGTAACCCCTGTAGCCTGAATCGAACAGGGAAATGGTTGCCAGGTAGTAGAATCCTTCGCGGAGGAATCTTTCAAGGGTAAGCTCTATCCCTTTATTTTCGCCGGTTCCGGTGTTTTCCATGTTGTCATAGACGAGGAAGGAAAATGCCCCTCCCTGGTTAAGGAGTGAAAACTCCGGCCTCCTCCATGAAACAGGTATATTATAGAGTCTCTGGTAGTAGACTTCAGCCTTAAGCCGGTGTCCTTCACCAAGAAGGCGGTCATAGCCTGCAACAATGTGCAGGCTTCTGGAGAAATCCAGATGCTCATTGGTTTTCTCATATTGCCAGTCGATAGTATCAATGAGCCGCTGATTAAAATAGACTGCTTTTACCTGGGTCTGGCTGTGCAGGCCTGCACCAAGGCTTAATGACTGTCCCGGAGCAAAACTCCATTTCATTCCAAGTCTTGGTTCCAGTGATTTGCTGTCATTCAGCAGGAACCATGCAGAACTCAGTCCGGCGGTAAGAGTGAGTTCATCTGTAAACCGGTGCATCCACTCACTGTAGAGGCGGGCCAAACCGGTGGTACCGTCGGAATTCAGGTAATGGATGAACTCCCCTATGCTTTCCTGGTACTGGGCTCCCTTGTATTTCACATCATATAAATCAAATACCAGTCCTGTATTCAGGTAGTTACGGGAACTGAACCTCTTCCTGAATTTTCCTGACAGTGTATATTTTATCTCCTGCATGTTTTCGTCAATTACCTGCCTGCGGCTATCTTCGCCCAGGTCAAATATCTCCGCTGATCCTTCGATACCTGACACCGCTGCTGTACCGGTCAGGCGTGTATCCTCTCCAAAATACCTTACATAAGTAAGACCTGCCACACCCATCCTGTTGCGGTAATATGTATCCGTACCGGAGAATCCGTACTGTGCATCATCTCCTTCACTGTCGAGCATGGCAATCCTGTTATTGCCGCCAAGTGCAAACATGGATATACGGCCTTTTTCGAGAGGAATATTCACTTTCATCGACAGATCCCTGTACCTGGGGATAGCGGCGCCGGTACCAAAGCTCATTCCCAGCGAGTTCAGGATCTCAAGGGCGCTGTACCGGAAATTGACCAGGTATGAAGCATGGTCACTGACGGAAAGGGGCCCTTCTGCGCCAAGCTCCAGTCCGTTGAATCCGACCTGGCCCATGAATTCATGTTGCTGGCTGTTGCCATTTCTCATCCGCAGGTCAAAGGCACCAGACAGTGCATTACCATATTCAGCGGGGAATGCCGAAGTGTAAAAATCAGAGTTTGCAAGCTGGTTGTTGTTCAGCATGCTTATCGGCCCGCCGGTAGACCCGAGTGAGCCAAAATGGTTGGGATTGGGTATCTCCACTCCTTCAAGACACCAGAGAAGACCCAGTGGTGAGTTCCCGCGGATCACGATATCATTACGCTGATCTGAGACTGATGAAACACCGGCAAAGTTTGTTGCCATGCGGGACGGGTCACCCAGGCTGCCGGCATATCTCTCCGTTTCATCAATTGTAAAGGAACGTGCACTTACTGATGCCATTTCATTGGAAGGCTGATCCTTACGAGGATCAGGACGTATCACGACATCCTCCATGGTTATCACCTGCTCCTCAAGCCTGAAGTCGACGACAAGCTCCCTTCCGGATATAAGCAGAAGATTGTTCTTAACCTCTGTCCTGTAGCCTATCAGACTGGCCTCCAGGTCTGTCCTTCCCAGCGGAAGGTTGCTGAACCTGAAGTAACCCTCTGCGTCAGTGGCAGTGCCCTTCGGAGGGTCAGTTCCGGGAATGGTGATGGTCACACCCTGAAGGGGCTGTTCAGTGTACGCATCTATAACCCTGCCTCTCAGGGTCTGAGTCAGCTGCTGAGCCTCGACGGGAGTTGAATTAAGGGTAAGCAGTAGGCCTGCAAATACCGTCATGAACAGAAGTCTCATAAGTGCTATTTCAGATATAAGAAATTAATCAATTATCGTCCAAAGCTAAACTGAGCCAGCCGGCAAGGCAAGTTTTTGTGGATGAATGACAGATTTCGCCCCGTGAACGGAACACGGGTAAGGATTTCCATGGTTATTCTACCGGTCAAGCCACCGTTTGAACGCCGTAACCTTGTCAAGGCTGACAAACACCTCACCGTTATACCTGGGATTAAGGTCAAGTTTGAGGCGGCTTTTAGGGTAAACGTGTATTTCAGAAATGCTGTCAATACCTAAAATGATCTTCCTGTTTATCCTGAAGAATTTCTTCGGATCCAGTTCGGTTACCAGGTTGTCAAGGCTCAGGTCTACCGGGTAAGAACCTTTTGTCTTCAGGTGGGCAAATGTAAATCCTTCCTCGCTGACAAAATATGCCACCTGGTCAACCGGGATGGTTTTAATCCTTGAGCCGAAGCTTACCGAGAACCTCTCGCGGTACTCCGGAGCCCTGTCAGCCATCAACCGGTACAGTGAGTCCAGATCGGCAAAAGACCTGTTTTGGCCGATCATCTCCTGGTATTTCTTCAGGGCGGAGATCAGCTCCTCGCGCACTATTGGTTTGAGAAGGTAGTCGATGCTTTTCAGCTTGAAAGCCTTGATGGCATATTCATCAAATGCCGTCGTAAATATGATGGGACAGGTAATGGTGACCTTTTCAAATATTGCAAAACAGAGGTCATCTTCAAGGTGAATATCGAGAAAAATAAGATCCGGCTCTCTGTTGTTCCTGAACCATTTTACCGACTCATGAACCGATTCCAGCTCGGCGATGACTTCTATGCTGCCGTCATACTCAAGTATCTGTTTCTTTAATCTGTGTGCTGCAAATGATTCGTCTTCAATAATTACTACTTTCATGTCATGCTCTTTTAAAACCTCCCCGGGAATTGTCCGGTTGTCTTCCGGTCATATCTCCATAATCAGAGGTATACGTGCAACAAAACTTTTATCTGTTTTTTCAAATACAGGTTCTTTGTCAGTGATCAGCCTGTACCGGTTCATAATATTGGCCAGGCCTATGCCGGTTGACTGTACATAGCTCTCCCGGAGCCTGAGATTATTTTTTACAACCAGGAAACTATCCCTGTCAACGGATATGTCAATGTTCAAAGGTTCTGTTCTGGAGAATGTATTGTGTTTAATCGCATTTTCAATAAGTATCTGCAGAGCCATTGGCAGGATCATCATCTCCTGTCTGATATCATCCAGGTTGATTTTCACGAATATTTTTCCCTTGAACCTTATGTTGAGGAGGAAGA
>CAYYEH010000016.1:3450-40957 GCA_964470815.1 uncultured Rikenella sp. | reverse complement strand
GCACCAGGTCAGAAGAACGCTTGCTGACAATGATTATATGATTGTCTTCGTAAAGTATTTCCGGATATTCCCTCTGCATCACCTTTTTCTGTTATCTCATTCTCCCCCAGACCTTCAGCCCCTCTGACCTTCTGACCTAATACTGCTCCTTCTCGTTAGGGAATTCACCTGCTCTCACATCAGCGATATAATGATGCACTGCGCCCTTTATCTCGTCATACAGGTTATGGTACCTTCTCAGGAATCGCGGTGAGAACTCCATGTTGATGCCAAGCATGTCATGCAGCACAAGGACCTGTCCGTCAACCTGTCTCCCGGCACCTATGCCTATTACCGGTACTTTGACTGATTCTGCCACCTCTCCTGCCAGTACGGCAGGGATCTTCTCCAGCACGATTGCAAAACATCCGGCTTTCTCAATTATCCTGGCATCCTCCTTCAGCTTCCTGGCCTCTTCCTCATCACGGGCCCTCACCACGTATGTTCCGAACTTGTGTATCGACTGCGGGGTAAGTCCCAGATGACCCATCACAGGAATGCCTGCCGACATGATCCGCTCTATAGACTCCACTATCTCACGCCCGCCTTCAAGCTTGACGGCACTGGCGCCTGTCTCCTTCATGATCCTTATTGCTGACGCCAGCGCCTCGCGCGAATTGCCCTGGTAGGTGCCGAAAGGAAGATCAACCACCACCAGCGCACGTTTCACACCCCTGACCACCGATGCTGCATGATATATCATGTTGTCAAGAGTAATGGGAAGGGTGGTATCAAAACCAGCCATAACATTCGAAGCTGAATCTCCCACCAGGATCACATCAATACCCGCCTCATCGATGATCCTGGCCATCGAATAATCATATGCCGTAAGCATCGATATCTTCTCTCCCTTGAGCTTCATCTCGTAGAGCACATGGGTCGTTACTATCTTAACAGTCTTCTGTACTGACATCTCTTCGCCTTTAAAGTCACACGCAAAGCTACAAAATAAGAATGTGGAATACCATCATGCCTGTTTCTTTTAACCGTATCTGACGTTTTGTCATAATCGTGAAAAGCATGACTGACGGCTGAATCACATTGCCATGACATATTTTCATGATTGCATCACGGCAAACGGCATGGCACAAACATTGTCACAACAAGGAGTATCAGAAAGGATATTAAAGTATAAATCAGTATAAAAATGGGAAAAATTATCGGTATTGACCTGGGAACCACCAACTCATGCGTTTCAGTGATGGAAGGCAACGAGCCTGTGGTTATACCCAACAGTGAAGGAAAGCGCACCACCCCTTCGGTAGTTGCCTTTCTTGAGAACGGCGAACGCAAGGTAGGTGATCCTGCAAAAAGGCAGGCCATCACAAACCCGAGAAAAACCGTATCATCAATAAAGCGCTTCATGGGAAGAAGCTATGACGAGGTTACAAATGAGATGAAGAAGATGACCTACGAGGTCGTCCGCGGTGACAACAACACCCCCAGGGTGAAGATTGATGACCGTAACTACTCTCCGCAGGAGATTTCTGCCATCGTCCTTCAGAAGATGAAGAAGACCGCCGAAGATTACCTCGGCCAGGAGGTCACTGAAGCAGTCATTACCGTACCGGCATACTTCAACGACTCACAGCGTCAGGCCACAAAAGAGGCCGGAGAAATCGCTGGGCTGAAAGTGAAAAGAATCATTAACGAACCCACGGCAGCTTCACTGGCATACGGCCTCGACAAGAAGGCCCATGACCTCAAAATCGCAGTTTTCGACCTTGGCGGCGGAACATTTGACATTTCCATCCTTGAACTGGGCGACGGTGTATTCGAGGTAAAATCAACCAACGGTGACACCCACCTGGGTGGCGATGACTTTGACCACCTCATTATCGACTGGCTGGCTGATGAATTCCAGAGAGAGGAAGGTATAGACCTCCGCAAGGACCCGATGGCCCTGCAAAGACTCAAGGAAGCTGCCGAAAAGGCAAAGATTGAGCTCTCAAGCACAACCACCACGGAGATTAACCTCCCCTACATCATGCCTGTCAACGGTATTCCAAAACACCTTGTCAAGACACTGACCAGGGCGCAGTTTGAGAAACTGACTGACAAGCTCATTAACGCGGTTATTGAACCGTGCCGCAAGGCTCTTGATGATGCAGGCATGAAGACCACTGACATTGACGAGGTTCTGCTTGTGGGCGGATCAACACGTATCCCGGCTATCCAGCAGGTGGTTGAAAAATTCTTCGGTAAGGTGCCATCAAAGGGTGTCAATCCTGACGAGGTTGTTGCAGTCGGCGCAGCCATCCAGGGAGGCGTGCTCACCGGCGAGGTGAAGGATGTCCTTCTTCTCGACGTCACCCCGCTTTCACTTGGCATTGAGACCATGGGAGGAGTGATGACCAGGCTGATTGAATCAAATACCACCATTCCTACCCGGAAAACCGAGACATTCACAACGGCAAGCGACAGCCAGCCTTCGGTTGAGATACATGTGCTGCAGGGCGAACGCCCGATGGCTTCCGGCAACAAGACCATCGGACGCTTCCATCTCGACGGCATACCACCGGCACCTCGCGGAATACCCCAGATAGAGGTTACCTTCGATATCGACGCTAATGGCATACTCCATGTCTCTGCAAAGGACAAAGGAACAGGAAGGGAACAGAGGATCCGTATCGAGGCTTCATCCGGCCTGAGCGATGATGAAATACGCCGCATGCGCGAAGAGGCCAAAGCCAACGAGGCAGCAGACAAGGCGTCAAGGGAGATGGCCGATAAGGTTAACGCCGCTGACAGCATGATCTTCCAGACTGAAAAGCAGCTTAAGGAGTATGGCGATAAGATCCCCTCAGACAAGAAAGGACGGATCGAAAACGCCCTCGGCCAGCTGCGCGAGGCACACAAGAATAAGGACCTCACCGGCATCGACCGTGCTCTGGCAGAGATCAACGCCGCATGGCAGGCCGCATCGGAGGATATGTACAAGCAGGCCCAGGGAGGCCCGGGCCAGCAGGCCGGCCAGCAACCGGGACCTGACTCCGGCCCTGCCGGAGGTAATACAGGCGGCAAGGGAGGCGACGAACAGGTAACCGACGTCGACTTCGAAGAAGTCAAGTAATCACCATATATATATCCAGCGAAAGCCGTGGCAGCGAAAGCAGCCACGGCTTTCTTTTCATTCTGCCTGCATACGATCACTACTGATTATTTGGTTATATCTTTGTACTGCAAATAAGAATCATGAAAAAACAACTTTCCATACTGGTTGCCCTTACATTACTCTCAATTACCGCATTCCCACAGAACCTGACCGATGCAGCAGGCAAAAAACAGGGGCCCTGGGTAAAGAAATATCCCAACGGCAAGGTAATGTATGAAGGGACATTCAAGGATGACAGACCTGTCGGACTGTTAAGGCGTTTTACCGAAGAGGGCGTTCTGCTGTCAGAACTGACATACGCTGATGGAAACGATGAGGCTTCAGCAGTGTTTTATTACCCTGACGGACAGAAAGCTGCCGAAGGAAAATACATTGCCCGCAACAAGGAAGGACTCTGGAAATTCTGGTCCTCAACTCAACCTCACTACCTCATTTGTGAGGAGTACTATCATAACGATACCAGGCACGGCCTGTCACTCAAATACTACCCTGACAGCACCCTGGCTGAGAAAGTGGCCTGGGACATGGGTAACCGCAGCGGCGAGTGGCTGCAGTATTATCAGGACGGCACGGTCTGCCTCAGGGCTGAATTCCTCGCAGGAAAACTTGAAGGACCGTTTTCATATTATCACCCAAACGGCAAACTGCAGTATGAGGGCAGGTACCGCGAAGACCACAGGACCGGCGACTGGATGATATTCAACGAGGACGGATCACTGAAACAGATCATCCCCTACAAAGACGGAGTTCCCGCCGACCCGAAGCTTGCAGACAGGGAGACAAAGTTCCTGGATGACCTGGAAAAGAACATGGGAAAAATCGAGGTTACAGATTTTACAGGCACAGTTATTAAATGAAAAATGCTTTATTCATCCTGGCATCCCTGGTCATGGTACTTGCCGGCCTGCCGTCAGCGGACGCCCAGCCCACCAGTAATGAGTATGATGACCTCTGGTTCTACAGGGTCTGGTTTAACGAAAAAACCAGCCTCATAAGTGATTACTCGCCGGATGAGCTGCTCTCACCGGCCGCCCTCGCCAGGAGAGAGAAATACGGCATACCGGCCCTCACCGAAAGTGATCTTCCCGTCAGCAGACAGCATATCAATACCCTTTCAGGATCAGGCCTGGTACTGAGATGTACATCCAGGTGGCTTAATACGGCGCTGTTCTCTTCAACACAGCCAAAAGACATGGCAGCGCTTGAAGACTATGAATTCATCGACAGCATCCGTCTCGTAAAAAATCCTGCGGAACCTGTCAAGAAAAACTACAGCAAATACGGGATCACACAACGCCATGACCTGCAGGCAACATTTGACCCAAGGATACCCCTCAACGGACACTTGCTTCATCAGTCAGGCCTCACCGGACGAAATATAACAATCGCCGTCCTGGATGCCGGTTTCGCTTACGCTGACGCCATAGAATCTCTTGAACCGCTGAGAGAGAGGGGAGGCATAGTCTCCACATGGGATTTTGTGAACCGTACCGGTGATGTCTACGATTTTCATTCTCACGGTACATCCGTCCTCTCGATCCTGGCCGGCATTCTTCCGGGAATCATCAACGGTACTGCCCCGGGCGCTGATTATATTCTACTTCGCACTGAAGATGACCGGACCGAATTTCCCGTTGAACAGGATTACTGGATTGCAGCGGCAGAATACGCCGACAGCGCCGGCGCTGACATTATCACTTCATCGCTGGGTTACTATACTTTTGATGACCCTTCGATGAATTACTCCTTCAGTGACATGGACGGCAACACCACCTTTGTCACCATGGGTGCCGATATGGCTGCCTCAAAGGGAATCCTGGTTGTCAGCAGCGCCGGTAACGAACGAAACAAGGAGTGGATCCGGATCATCGCTCCTTCTGACGGCGACAGCGTGATGTGCATCGGGGCGGTAAAGCAGGACCTGACCATCTCAGACTTCTCCTCATCAGGATATTCGTCAGACGGCAGGGTCAAGCCGGATGTTGTCGCACCAGGCGTGGCAATACCAATTCAGTTTGAACCTTTAGTATGGCACTCCGGAAGTGGAACCTCCTTTTCCTGCCCGGTGGTAAGCGGCCTCTGCGCCTCACTCATGCAGGGTGTACCAAATGCCACACCGTTGGAAATAATGAACGCTGTAAGAGAAAGCAGTGACAGGTACCTTCGTCCTGACTCCCTTTACGGCTATGGCCTGCCCGACTTTCTGAAGGCTCTCAGCCTTGCCGAAGAAAGGCACTCTTTTATACCTGAAGCGGTAATGACTGCAGGGCCAAATCCCTTCAATGAAGAAATATTCCTATGGTTCCATGAGTCACCCCGCGAGCTAACTGTAACGATAACCACCCTTAATGGCAATACTGTCATAAAGAAGCATTTCCCCGTTTTCACTGCCAGGTCTTTACGACTCGACGGACTGGGGTCTCTTGCACAGGGATTCTACCTGGCGAGGGTGATAACAGATCAGGGTGAAAGGAGATTTAAAATGATAAAGATTAAAAGATGAGTCCGGAAAGCAGGATTTCACTTACCGAATTCCTCGGGCTCGTGCGTGACAGAATATATGAAGCACTTCCTGAGGCATACTGGGTAGTGGCAGAAATAGCGGAGATGAAGACGCCTACTGCGGGCCACTGCTACCTCGAACTTACAGGCAGCGAAACCCCCGGCGGAAGGATCACCTCAAGGATAAGGGCAACAATCTGGGCATCGAAATTTCGCTCCCTGAATACCTTCTTCAATGCCAGCACCGGCATTCCCCTCAGGGCTGGCATAACCATCCTCTTCAAGGCAACAGTGGAATACCACGAATTGTATGGCCTCAGCCTGAATATTACCGATATCGACCCGGCTTATACCGCAGGAGACATGGCTCTGCGCCGTGAGGCAATAATCCGCAGGCTGAGGGCGGAAGGAGTCTTCACCATGAATGCCGGGCTGAGTCTCAACCCCTACCCAAGAAATATTGCCGTAATATCATCTTCACAGGCTGCCGGGTACCAGGATTTTGTCAATCACCTGTCAGACAATCCGTACGGATATTTTTTCCGGGTCACCCTCTTTGAAGCTGTCATGCAGGGAGAGGCGGCCGAGGCATCGGTCACTGAAGCTCTTGACAGGATATCCGAAGAAACCGGGAAGTATGACCTTGTAGCCATTATCAGAGGCGGAGGATCAACAACAGATCTGAGCTGGTTTGACAGCTATGCAATTGCATATCATGTGACTCAGTTCCCCCTTCCAGTCCTGACAGGTATCGGACATGAAAAAGACCTGTCTGTCACTGACATGGTGGCCTGGAAATCGCTGAAGACTCCCACTGCCGTTGCCGGATTCATAGCAGAGATAACTAAGGAATGCGAAAACCGGATCATTGGAATGGCTGAGAGACTGGCCTCTGTCGTCAGCGGAGCCCTTGATGCAGCACAACAGCAGGTATCCGGCCTGCAGAACCGGTCTGCAGCTATGGCAAGACTTTTAGTGAGGGTGAAGAATGAAAAACTCGGATACCATACCGAGACCCTTCTCCGTACAGCAATAAATTCATTGCGGAAATCAGACGATGCAATCAACAATCTTGAAAAATCACTGCGCCATCTTGATCCGTCAGAGGTGCTGCGCAGAGGCTTCACCCTGACATCAAGAAACGGGCTAATTATTCATTCAGCTTATGACCTTAGGGAGAATGACCTTATTACTACCCATTTCGAAAAAGGAACAGCGGAAAGCACTGTAAAACAGGTAACCAGGAAAAACTAATCATGGCCAGGAAAGAGATAGGGTTCAATGAAGCCCTGAAGGGTATCGAAGAGATACTCAAGAACATAGAAGAAGGAGAACCGGATATCGACAGACTTTCGGAGAATGTAAGAAAAGCTGCTGAACTGATTAAGATCTGCCGCCGGCGCCTCCGTGAAACCGAAGAAAAAATTGACGGTATAATGGAAGACCTCAGGTGATAATACCTGCTTTGTAACCATAGTGACCGGAACAACACACCGGCACCCTCACACAGGCATTCATCAGAGATGTTTAATGTGATTACTTTTATTGAGTCTGGTTAAGGCCGGGCACAAAATCAAGGAAGCCCCGCCTCAGCGGAGCTTCAACTCGAAACCCTAACCTAAATTCCAGAAAACTAACTCTTCTGTTAGAAAACTACCTTCAGTAAATATAACGTTCAAGGTACATAATTGTTTCGGAAAAGCAGAGAAAAAGTTTATTTTTTATCAACAATTCAGTTTTTTTCTATTCCAAATATATCTTTAAAGGCTTTTTCAAATACTTCCTTCGGCAACGCACCCATCGCCATCTGCGGCTGACCCTCCATGGGCACAAAGAGAAGGGAAGGAATACTCCTTATACCGAAAACCGAAGCAAGCTCCTGTTCTGCCTCAGTATCAATCTTATATACATAAAGTTTACCATCATATTCCTTTGACAGCTCCTCAAGGATGGGGGCAACCATTTTGCAGGGCCCGCACCAGTCGGCATAGAAATCAATTATGCATGGTTTGTCACCACTGTATTTCCATTCCTTGTTTTGTTCATAATTGAATACCTTTTCAAGAAAAGTGTCTTTTGTCAAATGTTCTGCCATATTTATTGTTTTAATTGTTTAACAGATTTTTACGGGTAATGTTCAGGTTCAGCAATTCCCATGCCGCAGGGCGACGGTACTCAATTTTTATTCAAGTTAGGCTATTAATTGTAATTTTGTCACCGGTTTCGGCTAATTTGTCATATTGATTATGAAGATATTCCCTGATGACAGGATATTTGAGGTCGTTGCCCGCGTGGCTGACAGAGAAGAGATGGAGGTATATGTCATCGGCGGCTTTGTTCGTGACCACATTTTAGGGAGAATACATCCTGACAAGGATATAGATATAGTCGTTATCGGAGACGGTCCTGCGATGGCACGTGCAGTGGCCCGTGAGATAAACAGGGATATTAGGGTCACCGTCTTCAAAACATTCGGTACTGCCATGTTCAGGTATGAAAACTATGATATAGAGTTCGTGGGAGCACGTAAGGAATCATACTCTGCAGATTCACGAAAGCCCTCAGTAATGCCTGGCACACTGGAAGATGACCAGAACAGGCGAGACTTCACCATCAATGCCCTTGCCATAAGCCTGAACAGTGACAACCCGGGTGAGTTGCTTGACCCCTTCGGAGGACTGGATGACCTGCGCAATGGAATCATCCGGACTCCCCTTGAACCGGACACGACGTTCAGCGACGACCCTCTCAGGATGATGAGGGCAGTCAGGTTCGCAGCCCAGCTCGGCTTCACCATCGACCCGGATACATTGACTTCAATTGGTCGAAACGCGGAACGGATAAAAATAGTCTCATCCGAAAGGATCACAACCGAACTGAATAAAATAATGGCAACCGAGACTCCCTCAAAAGGCTTTATCCTCCTCGAGAAAACAGGACTACTGGACCTTATCCTTCCGGAGATATCCAGGCTTAAAGGAGTTGAAGACAAGGAAGGGAAAGGCCATAAGGATAATTTCCATCATACGGTTAAAGTACTTGACAACCTGTCACTAAAGAGCGATAACCTGTGGCTGAGATGGGCAGCCCTGCTCCATGATGTGGCAAAACCTGCAACAAAGAAATTCGTTCCCGGAACGGGCTGGACTTTCCATGGACATGAATTCCTGGGGGCAAGAATGGTTCCGGAGATTTTTAAACGTCTCAGGCTCCCGCTCAATGAAAGGATGAAATATGTCCAAAAGCTTGTCGGACTTCACCTCAGGCCCATCTCACTTGTCCAGGATGAAGTAACTGATTCAGCCGTCCGCAGACTGCTTTTTGAGGCAGGCGAAGACATTGACGACCTGATGCTGCTGTGCGAAGCCGACATCACATCAGGAAACAGGATGAAGGTGCAGAAACACCGCGACAACTTCGCCCTGGTACGCCGCAAACTGAAAGAGATTGAGGAAAAGGATGCCGTGAGAACATTTCAGCCTCCGGTGCATGGCGAGGAGATCATTGCTACATTCAATATCCCACCCGGTCCTTTGGTGGGAGTCATAAAATCAGCAATCAAGGAGGCTATCCTTGACGGTGTGATACCAAACGAACATGAGGCTGCCAGGGAATTCATGATCAGAAAAGGGATTGAACTTGGATTGTCACCGGCATGATGTTCACCGGTGCCTGATTTTAACCAGCACCGGAAGATGATCGGAATACCCGCCTGAATACCTGTAACCACCATACGTGGGGAACGGCTTTAGCCCGGGATAGTTCTCATCCACCGATAGCAAAAAGGGCGCCTCGATCACCCTGAAACTACCCTTCCTGACACAAAAATCAGCCGTGCCATGCACTGCTGCTGAATCAGGCTGGCGGTGAATAGTCTCACTATATCCGGGTACCTTTTCAATTATCTCATCTGATACGGGCACCTCTTCCATCATTGCACCTGATACAAGCATCTGGTCTATCATCTCCCATGACCCCTGGTACCTGTATGAGCCTTTCCCCTGATCCGACGGTTCTGCAGACAGGTTAATGAGACCTGTTCCAACTGTCAGGGCAGACATCAATGGTTCCCCGGGTGCCGTATTGAAGTCACCCATGACCATAATTGCCCCCTTTCCTCGTGTTGCATTAAGGATGGAGTCAACCTTCATGGCTGCCAGCTTTACCATCCTTTCCCTGAGATCACCTGCGGCCAGAACTCCTCCCCTCCGGGAAGGGAGATGGCAGAGTAAAAGATGAAGTGTATCCGCCCCGGATCTGAGCTTGACATACAGAAGATTGCGTGTCATGACCTTGATACTGTCAGTGTTCCCGGGCAACCATGACTTTGCTTCAGACAATGTAAACCGGTCACGACGGTAGAGCAGGGCCAGGTCTATGCCCCTGGGATCAGGTGAGTCCCTGTGCACAATGCCGTAATTGCCTGCCGAAAGAATGGTACCATATGCCAGATCCCGCACAACTTTTTCATTTTCTGTTTCACAAAGGCCTATAACCGATGGCAGTTCCCATTCTCCTGCTGCTGCAACAACGCGCGCAATTGCACCGAGCTTCCTCTGATACCTTGCCACCGTCCACCGGCGTGCTCCGTCCGGAAGGAACTCCTCATCATTCCTGGCCGGATCATTTTCAGTGTCAAAAAGGTTTTCAACATTATAGAACATTATGGTGTAATCCTGGCCTGCCAGCGAAAATGACAGGGCAATTGAAAACATCAGCAATGCGACCAGAATCTTCATCATGGATCATTCAAGGCACCGGAATAATAGCAGCACTACAAATTTACTTCAATTTGTCCGGATTTTAAAACCATAAAAGTTATTATGCCAGCTCATGGCTGCTGCTCTTTCCTCTTCTCACCCCGTTGCCTCTCAAAGGCACCCATATCCGGGCCGTCGTATACGGGCCTGGGCTTGTTCCTGATATCCAGCGGCAATGCCACCATTTCTGACTTACCTGCCCTGTCGAGGAGCGGAGAGAGAGTATCAGGCCTGAAATCCCATAATGATTCGTTGATGAACCGTGGTGCAGAAGATGTAATGACATACCTGAAAAGAGGTGAGGAATACCATGCTGAAGAAAGGGTATCGACTTTTATCAGTGAGCTGTCTGCCCTGAAACCCGAAGCTGCCAGGGAGGCTGATCCCTTTATTACTATCTCATTTGCAAGACTGCCGCTTATTACAGAGTTTACTACTGATACTGCCGGCATTGTGCCGCTGGTTGGATTTATCAGCAATGCCGGCTCTGAACGGAAACCATATTCCCACCGGTTACTGACAGTACAATGGATGAACTCATAATGACCCCCGTCATTTATGGAAATGGTACTGAACCCAGAATGGGCAAAGAGTGAGTTGACTGCTGACAGGTCAGCATGCCTGGCCGCTACCGATGCAACGGTATTATGCATTATGGATACACTGTTCATTCTGAGGTCAGGGACAGAAAATGACTCACCGGCAATGCCCACCGCCACCTCTGCATTACGTATATCGGTATGATACAATATATTGCCCCGACTGCAACTCTGAAACCTGATTCCTTTCCATCTGCCGGGTACATCTTTGTACTCCTTTTCGAGCCGGTCAGTGGCAAAGACTATCCTCTTCTCAGGAGTGCCGGCAGCATAAAGTGAACCGGCCACGGTTATTTCCGCACCCCTGTGCATATACACCCTTGTTCCGGGTTCCAGCGTCAGTGTGGCCAGGGTGTCAACCAGCAATGAGCCGGTGATGACGTAAGGTTTTCCCTCGGTCCATGTAGCTGGGGAATGAATATCTTCATCCACCAGCCTTATATCCTGACCCCAGGCTTCGAGAACTACTTTTCCTGAGAAACTTCCCGACAGGAAATTCACTGAATCGGTGACGGCCAGAGGCAGGTCACCTCCCGTCGGGTCAACCGTAACAATCACAAATATGAAAATGCTGTCGCCTTTTGCAACGGTGACATTCTTTGCTTCGGCAACGGGTTGTCCGTCAATGTTTAGCCTGAAGGGTGATGCAGACCCGCCGCCAAGCCAGATACGATCAATCAGCAGGGGATCCTTTTCCGGGTTGATGACTCTGAACTCTCGTGTTGCAGAGCCGGCACCGGTAAATACAGTATCAAAAGAGATTGTATCGGATGAGAAGCTGAGGCGGCCACTGACAGGGTTGGCAAGCGGATCGCAACCCATGCAGGCTGCGGCAATGAGGAGGAGAAACAGGGCGTGCCTCATCAGTACTTGTTGATCCACCTGTAACGCCTCGGATTGTCACCAAAGCGGGCAAGGACGGTCAGCTCATGCGTTCCAAAGGTGTAGCTGCGGATCTCTGAAAGGGTAAAATCAAAGGCATAACCAAAGAAGAACCTGTCCACCTTCAGCCCTGCCATCATAATCACGGCATCGCCGGTCCTGTACGAGAGCCCAAGCCAGTAATCATTCTTGTAGTATACCCTTCCCGTCAGGTCAACCTGGAATGATTTGAAGACCATGTCTGAAGATTTGATCATCACTGAAGGTTCGATGGTCCAGTCCGCCGCAGGGTAGAATCTCATTCCTCCCGTCAGGAAGTAGTGCCCCAGTTCTGACCGGCTGTTCTCTCCGCCGTTGCCGATCATAAGTGAGCCCCTGAAGAGGTTTGTCATTGCGAATCCGGCATAATATCGCCTTGTCATATAGCTCACCCCGAAGTTGGCATCAGGGATATACACCACCTGATCATAGTTGTTCAGAAATTCATCCTGGACATCATCCGGCATTACTGCCCCGCTGATATCCACGAAATACTGGTAAGCACTTAATGAGAGTCCGAATGACAGCTGCTGGTCCTCCCCCACGGGAAGGTGATAGGCATAGGCTGCCTGAAGTCCTGTCCTGTGCATTATGCCGTTATGATCTGAAAATAGATAACCGCCAACCCCGATCCTGCCTCCCTTCGTCGGCCTGTTGATCTTTTTCCTTACAGCTGTTGCTTTAGTAATATAACTGTCGTTGAGCAGTCTGGTCTGGAAGGCTGCGGCATAGGTACTTGGCGCATGCGGCAGGCTCAGCCACTGCTCCCGTACCGTGACACCAAATGTAGTATAATAGTCACTGCCGGCATAAGAAGGATTCAGCAGAAAACCGTGCATCATGTACTGGCTGTACATCGGGAACTGTTGTGCTGAGATGACAGGCATAACCGCCAGAAATCCGACCACTGCTATAATTCTGAATTGTTTCATATCTCCCCTCGGTTTTCCGATTATTTGCTTATTATCGAGATGATACCCGTACGTGGTTCACTGCCGTCGTTCAGGTGGATGACATAGTGGTACGAATCGTTCGGCAGCACTTTCCCGTTGAAGGTACCATCCCATTCGTCCGTGGCATTCCTGGAGTGGTATACCAGTTTTCCCCAACGGGTGTAGACGAAGATCTCAGCGTCAGGATAAAGCCATGCGTTACGGAGCTGCCAGGTATCATTCCTGCCATCACCGTTCGGAGTGATGATTTCATAAATCCTGAGGCAGTCAATACCTGTTACCCCAATTGTGACAGAGTATGTTTGCACACACCCGTTTTCATCAGTTACATCCACCGAATAGTCACCTGCCTGAACCGAAGTGCGGTCAGCTGTTGTCACACCGTCATTCCACAGGTAAACCAGTGTTCCTGAGCCTCCGGCAACCGTAAGGTCAATGCTGCCGTCAGGAGTGTCAGGACAGGAGGCCTCATTCGTAACAGCAGTTATTATCATCGGTTCCGGAGCAGTCAATGTGTACTCTTCCGCGAGAATGCAGCCTGCTGCATCTGTGATGGTCAGGGAGTACAGACCTGCCATGAGGAACGAAATTGAGGCCTGGTCTGAAGTATAGCCGGACGGTCCTGTCCATGAGTAGCTCAGAGTAGGAGTGCCGCCGGTGGCGGTAACGGTTATTGAACCATCAGCAGATTCCGGGCAGGTAACACCATAACCACCATGATCGGATACGACTGACCCTGTGATCTCTATAGCATCAGGCTCAGATATCACCTCAATGAAGCTGTAGGTTGCGCAGTTGTTGTGGTCAGTGGCAGTAAGTGTGTATGTTCCTGCAACCAGTCCGGTGATGGTATCCGTTGAAGCGGTATATCCTGACGGGCCTGTCCAGCTGATGCTATAAGGTTCCGTGCCACCTTCAAGTGTGGCATAAATGGCGCCATCAGCGCCTCCGTGACATGTTACATCTTCAGTTCCGTTGATCACGGCTGTGAAAGGCAGCGGCTCCGTGATTGCAAGAGTGGTGTCAGATACGCATCCGTTGTCATCTGTCACCTCAAAGATGTAAATTCCTGCGGCCAGACCGGTGAAATCACCTGATGACTGGAACGGGCTGCCATCCATGCTGAACATGTAAGGCGCTGACCCTCCGCGGGCAGCAAGCCCTATAACACCGTCTGTCAGACCGTTGCATGTTATCTGCTGATGACTTGTGACGTCAATAACCGGAAGAACGTTGATAGTTACATTGGCAGATGATGATGCAGTACCGCATGTGCCTCCTCCCGTAACTAGCATGGTGAGTGTCACCGATCCTGCAGTATAATCATCGGAACCAAAGGTATAGTACGGATTGTCAATGGTATTGTCGCTGAAAGCGCCGTTTCCTCCTGTACTCCATGTTACCATGCCGCCTGCATGCGATGCACCGCTTACCTGGAATCCCGCTTCGGTCCGGCATACTGAACCGCCCGGTCCGGCATCGGCGACTGGTGCCGTGGTAAAGGTTATGACAACATCATCGGTAACGGCGCCACATGCCGTACTTGTCACCGTAAGAGTGAGAGTCACCGGCCCGGTGTCGGCGCTTCCGAAGGTATAAACCGGATTGACTGCCGACGGATCACTGAAGGTTCCGTTGCCTGATGTTGTCCATGCAACCGTGCCGTTTGCCGCTGAGGCATCTGAAAGGGAGCCCGCAGGCGTGCCGGAGCATAGATCCTTGTCAGCCCCGGCAGCGGCCGAGGGTACTCCCGCAAATGTCAGTGTCATCGCGTCTGCACGTGTCTCCGGGCAGCCGTTTACTTTTGTGCCCGTGACTGTCAGAGTCACCTGTGTAAGATCTGTGGCTCCTCGCGTATAAACCGGGTTGATAGCTGCCGGATCATTGAATGTGCCGCTACCCGAAGTACTCCACAACACAGTCATGTTCGTGGCTGAAGAACCGGTTAGGCTGTATGAGGTCTCGGTCGTGCAGATATCGTCGTCAGGACCGGCGCTCAGCGATGCAGTAAACGGATCGGTTATGGTTACGGAAGAGTTGCATGTCGCCGTATTTCCGGCAGCATCTGTTACGGTGACCTTTACTGCCTGAACCCCGAGGTCTGCACATGTGAATACCGACCTGCTGAGATTTACGGAAGCTATCGCACAGTTGTCAGATGGTACTGATGCCAGCACATCGGCCGGAGCAATCGTAGCATTACCCGAAGCATCAAGTTCAACAGTAATATCTTTGCAGGTTACAACCGGAAGCTCAGTGTCATTCACTGTAACGCTGAAGATGCAGGTTGAAACCATCCCGTCTCCATCCGTGGATGTGTATGTCACGGATGTCACCCCTGCCGGGAAAACAGCTCCCGGAAGATGGGTGGACACCATCGGAGCTGTTGAAACAGGCGGAGTCCATGTCACTGCAGCCGAACATAATCCGGGATCAGTACTGACCGTCATATCTGCCGGACACCCTGTGATCACCGGAGGATCATTGTCCTCTATCGTGATGTTTACATTCTGAGCTGCCAGCGCATCGAAACTGTTGTCTGAAAGAGACTGGTTAACTGTCACCGCAATGACATCAGAGCGGTCGGCATCAAGGGCATCCTCAACAGCAGTCACCATGACTACAACTGGAACATTCCAGTTCAGGGCGGTAAATGTCACCTGTGAAACATGCATGGTATTAACCGGTGCAATATTTACTAGGTCAAACACTACATCCGCCAGGGGCTGAGCCGTAAGCACAATGGTGAACTGACCTGCAGGTCCCCCTTCATTGATTGTCAGTGCCGTAGGCGCTACAATAAAACCGGCCAGGTCATCATTGGTCACATTCACCGTGACAGTTGCCGTTACCCCGTCGTAACCGTCATATGAAAGTGCATCATTGACTGCTAGCGAAATTGTGGTTGACACATCAAGAACAGTGTTGTTGTTCACTCCTGTTACTGTAATCGTCCGGGGAATGTTATAGTTGGCCGCTGTGAATGTAAGCTGTGGGATGTTGATGGTCGCCACAGCCAGATTATTGCTGGACAGGTCGACAATAACACTGCCTGACGGTGGCGCTGCTGATAGTGATACAGTGAAGGTGGCGGTACCGTTCTCGGCAACTGTGACAGTGCCTGGATTAACCACTATCGCTGCAACATCATTATTCACAATGTTTACAGGAATGCTGATGTCAGGAAGAGGATCGAACGGGTCAAAGGAAAGGGCGTCGTTGACCGAAAGAATCACGTTGTCCGTCTGGTCCCCAAGAAATACATTCTCCGTTGCCTGCAGTGTAATGACCTGGTGCACGGAATAGTTGGATGAATTGAATGTCAATGTGACAGGACTCACAATCAGCAGGCCTGCCATCTGGGTTGAGACGTCGATAGTGACTGACCCGGCCGGGGCATTCTGGAGCCAGACCTCGATGGTTGCCGTTGATCCTTCGGCAATGTTTACGGCCGCAGGCGAGTAAAGAATGACCGGCAGGTCGTCATCCTGGATGGTTATGACAGCCGGGGTTGAGTTTATGGTTACTGATGGAGTACCCGAAACACCTGTGATGGTAATCCTCACATTTTCATTGCCTTCAACAATAAGATCGGCCACTGAGGTAAGGGTGAGGTTGTATGTCAGTGCACCTGCGGGCATCACAAACGAGCCCGGCAGTGCAACAAAATCAGTTCCTGATGTGGCAGTTCCGGTTACACTGTAGGAAACGGTTCGCGACGTTGAGACCGGATTGCTGAAAGTAAAGGTGAAGGTACCTGTACCTGAAGCTCCCGGTCCGCCCTCAGGTATGGTCGGAGTGGCTGTGGATACACTTACGGTTGAGTTATCATCGTTGAGGATTGTGTAAACGGCGTTGACAATCGCACCTGCAGCCACCGTAACAAATGTATTCATTCTCAGGTTTACCGTCTCATCGGGTTCAACGGTGAGATCTCCGATAATAGTCAGAACAGAGGCCGGGACAGGAATCTGGACCGGCGTAGTATAATCACCTGCCGGGATGGTTACCATGTTGACAGTCTGCGACCAGTCGGCTGATGAGGCGGTGCCGTTGGATACCATCACGATTATGCTCCCAGGCAGACTTATGATTCCTCCGCTGACCACTATCTGAAGCGAAGAGACAGCACCCGGAGCATTGCCCTCC
This sequence comes from uncultured Rikenella sp., assembly GCA_964470815.1. Classification (GTDB taxonomy): domain Bacteria; phylum Bacteroidota; class Bacteroidia; order Bacteroidales; family VadinHA17; genus SR-FBR-E99. The sequence goes on along the minus strand of CAYYEH010000016.1, from coordinate 23,919 downwards.
GGCCCTGATGCAGCGGCAGATGAAAATGCTGCATAGACAATGTCGTCATTAAGGATTGTATAGGTGTAGCTGTTTTGTGATCCGATTGACAAGCCTGCTGAAGGATTGGATAGCGTGGCAATGATAGTCTCGGAAGGTTCGACAAGAGCATCGTTGATCACAGTGATTGTAAACGAGCCTGTGACTGATCCTGATGGGATGGTAACCATTCCCGGTGGGAGGATATAGTCAACTCCGGCTGTGGCAGTTCCGCCTGTAGCTGCATAATTGAATGATACATCTGATGTATGAGGATAATTCATGGTGGCCTGAACGGTTACGCTTGTTATACTCTCAAGCCCGGACCCGGACGGTACGGTAAAATTCACCTCCGGGCGGAAGGCAATAATCGTGAGATACTGCCCGTCGGCAATGTCCAGCGTCAGGGTATAGCTTCCCGCTGAGAGGGTCGGACGGTGCATTGTAGCCCCGCTGCTGAAGTCACCGTCATCATCTGTCAGAATTCCCACAAGCGGGTACCCGGATGGCAGTGCCGGCAGGGAGGCGGCGGGGATTGAGATTGTAACCGTTCCCACATCAGAGGTCTCATCAAACCGCCATTCCCTCGGCAGCCTGTAAGTACCCGAAGCAGGCACTTCAGTGGTAGTCCAGCTTTTGGCGCTTGCCTTGTTATGGCCAAAGAAGAGGTACTCACCTTCGCTCAGGTCAGTGGGCGAACTGACTGACAGCATCCCCGTTGACCATGCATTGGTGAAAGTGGTTCCGTTATAGGCTGCTATACCCGAGACATCATGAGAATGAGTCACCTCCCATGCATAATGGTCATCAGCTATCGGCAACATGTATTTTGCCCCCAGGTTATTATGCAATACAACCCTCTCTGCATCGTTGAGCTGGCCTGAGAAGACCGCTATCTCCGTCATGTCTCCGTTAAAATAACCAGCGGGATTGTAGGTGCCGTTCATCTGCGTTGCACCAACAAGTGCATAATTTGAAACCAACGACGGAACAAAGGACGAAGCTGAGCTACCCGTAAGCGGTGTTCCGTTGAGATATGCACCGTAGGCCGAAACGGATGCCCCGGCCGGGTTGGTGTAATAAATGATCTTCCAGTCGCCTGCCGTATGCCCGTCATTGAATACCTGGTTCTGACCGTTGAACCTGACAGCATCAGCATACTCCAGGCCGTAACTCCTTACGGCATTGGCGCCGCCGGCATTCTTCTGCCCCATGTACAGACCTCCGTTCTGCTCATCGGTTGCCGTGGTGTTGCGGGCAACTATCACTACCGTAGCCGCATCTGAACCGGTAATTCCCAATGATCCGTTGTACCCCAGGAAGTCGCCGCCGACACCTCCCTGGTCAGAAAACGACACTGCAGGATAGCCGTTTATCGTGTTTAGAGTCAGCGTCGGAACCGTCTGACCCATGACCACTGCCCCGAAGTCGCGCATATGTCCTGACAGATCCATCCAGCTGGTAATAAAATAAAGCGGCTGGATGGCAATCAGGCTGTCAGATCTGAGCCAGAGCTGGGTATTGGTCAGCGTGCCTACTCCACCGGGGCCCACCTGCGCATCAGCTGATTGCGGAGGCAGGGCTAAGAGGAGTGCAAGCGCGAGGGTTAACAGGCGTATTTGTTTCATGACAGTCAGGTTCAGTGTCCAGGTGACATATTTTGCTATTTTTCAAACAGTTGAGCTGACAATCCCAAAAACATTTTCCCCGAATTGCAGCTCTTCTTAATCATAATGCACCGAAAGCTAATATAAATATATTCCTATAAACGGAATCATCACTGCTTTGCGTATAATTAACAGCGTTAATAAAATGATCCACAATGTGGCCGGATGGTTGCACGAAGAGAATTTTTTTTCCTCCGGGAAGTATCGTTTTTAATTTTCCGTGGCAGTATTGCGGAATAAAAAATTGAAATTATATTTGCACTCTCTTTCCGGGCGATTAGCTCAGTTGGTTCAGAGCACCTGCCTTACAAGCAGGGGGTCGTAGGTTCGATTCCTACATCGCCCACACAATAAATCCCACCTTTATAGTTGGGATTTTTTTATGTACGCTGTTTACATCCTATAATCCTCCAAGCTCAATAAATACTACATCGGCTCCGGTGCTGATGTACCGGGAAGGCTACGCAGACAAAACAGTCATTCCAAAGGTTTCACCTGTGCCGGCAAACCCCGGATACTAGTCTTATCTGAATACTATGATAAAAAATCAGATGCCGAAAAGCGTGAAAAACAATTGAAAGGCTGGAAAAACCGGGCCAGACTGGATACACTTATACAGAAAGGTTTACATTATACCGATCCTCCTCCAGTTGGATGAAAGGGTCGGCGGTGTGATTTAATTATTACAGATTTACCAGGGCAGCGTCTGAAAAAAGTACTTCTACCAGCTTCAAGGCCCTGGCCTGGTATAATTCTATGAAAAGGGTATAAAAAAAAGGCAGTTCCTCCCCCCACGTACATTGTTATAATAGATGGTAAAGATGAAAAATTGTCCGACTAGCGCACGTGATGGAACTGCCGTATTTCAAAATTATAAAAACATGTTTAAAATACTACGAATCCGTCGAAAAAGTTTTATCGAATTTTCCACTTAAGGTCATTCATTTATTTTGGCGATCATGAAAACTTCATCTGTCATTCCATTTTGAACGTTTACCATTTAATTACATATGTTAATCAAAACCAGCACTTTGCCTTACTGCAATCTGGTTATTATTTAGTTACTTTATACTTCCGAAGGTCCTTTTTAATTTTGAAAGGCAGCCCTCACAGTTACAGAAAGTTCCCCGGAGAGGGGGCAGTAAAGTGAGGGCTGCTGTCTTATATCAGTTTAGAAGCTGGCGAAAATTAAAAGCTAACATATCCTGCCGGGCTTAAAAGAAAGGCTGCCCCATAATAATGTGAGGCAGCCTCAGGTCTACAGTTAAAATAACAGGTTCTTCCTGAAGGATAATCTCACTGAAGGGAATTTTGAAGACCCTCATATCAACAAGGTCATCTGTTGCCCTGAAGGGAAAGTTTGTAAAGTACCTTCCGGGGTAATTTTTCAATGGTCCCACATACAGGTAAGTATCATCAAAAACGTACTCATTCGTATCAAGTGTGAGAACCACCTCAAGATAATGCACATCCTCCTCCCAGTAATCCTTTGCGGTGATTGTCCCTATTTTCCCGATTCTCCCCGAAAGGTTGGCCCTTATCAGGCCGATCCTGTTCTCACTGCCATACGTGTAGGTGCTGTAACCCATGAACAGTGAATTAGTCTCGAATCCTGATCCTGCCCGCAGGATCTGAAAGCGGCAACCATTACCAGGGCTGCATTTCCATTCTTCATGCTATCAGCGAGACATGCGAAGCCCTCTTCCTGGTGTGGAAATATGTAAGACCATTGATTTCGGTCATGCTGACAATATGCAGGCTGCTCTCAAGCAAAAGGTTGGTCACCGTCCTCCTGGTCAGATACCTGTTTGTCTTCATATCGATAAAGCTGTACATCCTGTTGATGAACGGAATCCTTGACTCGATGCCGTTCTCATAAGCTTCAGCCTTTTCAGACAGGTTCCTGGGCAGATTTGAGTATTTGTCATAGAAACCGTTCTGCGACTTATTATCGGCAAAGCAACCTACAAAAGTGCTGTCACCCGGAATCAGTTCGGCAATTTTGTGAAGGAAATCCCTGATCTCCCTCACATAATTAAGTGGCTTGAGGTTTACTATCGTCTTCATACCCTTAAGGTCATCCGCATCATAGAAATAGTGTTTTGTGGATGGAATTACAAGGATTGACTGATCGTTGATCAGCCCCTTCTCCTCAAGATAGCTTAGCAAATCCCTTCTTGCTTCTGCTGTCAGTTCGGAAAGGAGGTGATTAAGCCTTGAAATCGCCGGTGGAACATTCCTTCCGGGGTTCTGTCCGAATGGCTGGTCTGCAAATGCATTTGAACTGTTGCCCATGGTTTTTGTCTCCATGATTATGTTCTTTAAATTACTTTGAAACTAAATCAGATAATATCTGTAATCGTAAACGATACCCTTCTCACGAAGCCACCAGCGTAATGCCTTGGCGATCTTCCTGCGCCTTATCAGCACCTTCCCCGTTTCATTGGATGTTATCTGAAAAAGTACTTTCACAACCTGGTTTTTTAAGTGGTCCTGAAGTCAAAGCAAATTTAAGGGACACTTGAAGGCAAATCAAGTCGCCCATGCACATCTGATGGCCTTTTGCGATAGTGTTAAAATTTCTTAATCAATTTTTCAAGGTGATTCACTACCCCCTGGAACCCGCTGGCGATTTTAAAAGTTACATTCGTCAAAATTGAAGGCTTTTTTACCAATCATTCCCGGAAAGTTTGCCCGGGAACCTGAAGACGACATATAACATATTATTATTTAAGTAATTACATCTTATCATCAACAGGCCTTCGTGAAAATCCGTGTTTTGACAAATAGAAGGGATAATCGGATTAAATTTGTACCTGACAAGGAAGGAAAACAGAAATGAAACTGACCTCTGCCGCTGGCTTCACACTTATTGCCGCCATAATGTCAATATCCTGCAACAATAACAGCAAAACACTTTACCATTCTGACAGATATGTTATATTTCCTGACCGGGTAGAGCAGGGTGATCATACTTCCGCAGCGATCAGTAATGTGGAAATGGTCTCTGACTATAAAAGCGCAAATACCTCTGTTGAGCCGGTAATCGAATTCAAGTTCAGCATAAACGGGCGTGATAACGAGCTGCCGTTCGGGGTTAATCACCAGGCCAATATTTACCCTGATGATGAGAGTGGAAAGGTTCTGGATATTATTTTCGGGGCGAGGTCTGTAAATGGAACATTGCCGCGAAGTGGCGAATCGCTGCCGCCAAATACAAGGGTAAGGTTCAGGGCAGACTTCAGCCAGGTGCTGGAATCGTTCAGAACAAAAGGATTCTTTGATGACATAGCGGGCAATCGTATTTTCAAGGAGGATTTCAACGGTCTTTACATAGCAGGAGACACCTATCCCCTCAGCTGGGATTTTGAAAACATCCCCTCCAACCCCATGTTCAGGATGGAAGACCCGGATGGTGACGGTATTTTCGAGAAGGAACTGATATTCAATGTACATGATCCGTCAGCGCATACTTCAGCCAACTGGAAACTGACCAATGATATTTCAGAATTCCCCGTATTCGGCAGCTCCTTCCCGCTCCTGAATGCTCTTCACAACATGTCACTTGATGAACTGGTGATGCTGATGGAGGAGGATGGCACCTTCCGTACGGGTAAGGAATGGGCAGGGGTATGGACCCGTGATATCAGCTATGCCACCATGCTTTCACTTGCTTATCTCGATCCGGAGCGATGCATAACCAGCCTTATGCAGAAGGTCTCTGACAAGAGGATAATTCAGGATACTGGTACCGGCGGAGCATGGCCGGTGTCATCCGACAGGGTCGTCTGGGTGATTGCGGCATGGGAAATCTATAAATACACCGGTGATAAAGAGTGGCTGGAAGAGGCATTTCAGATAGCCATTAGCAGCCTGAAGGCCGACAGCAAGACAATCCCTGATCTTTCGACGGGGCTGATCCGTGGGGAATCTTCATTCCTCGACTGGCGTAAACAGACATACCCGACCTGGATGGAGCCGGCTGATATTTACGGTTCACTGAACCTTGGTACCAATGCAGCCTACTGTCAGGCCCTGAAGGTGGCAGGGAAAATGGCACAGGAACTCGGCGAGGAAGACACTTTCAGCAGCAGAGCCGAAGAGCTCCGAAAGAATATCAACGAAAAAATGTGGCTTGATGACAACGGTTACTTTGGTCAGTACCTCTACGGCAGGTATTTCATATCTGTCTCCCCACGGGCAGAGGCTCTGGGCGAAGCTTTTACCGTTCTATTTGATATCGCCGAAGAAGAGAGAAAAATAAAAGTCCTTCAAAACACCCCGGTCACTCCTTTCGGAATAACCTGTATCTATCCTCAGATACCGGGTATTCCTCCTTATCACAACAACGGGATATGGCCTTTCGTGCAGGCTTTCTGGACTTTGGCAAATGCAGAGCTCAAACAGGGTGAAGCTGTGCAGGCAGGATTGGCATCCATAATCCGTCCGGCTGCGCTTTTCCTTACGAACAAAGAAAACTTCGTTGCCGAAACAGGTGATTTCGCAGGGACAGAAATAAACTCCGACAGGCAGTTGTGGAGTGTAGCCGCCATGCTGGCTGTCATGCACCGGACCCTTATCGGGTTAAATTTCACGGAAAGGCATATGAAGTTTAACCCGGTTATACCGGAAAGTTTCTGTATGAATATTCATTATCCGGTTTAAAATATCGCAATGGCATTTACAATATTACCGTGAAGGGATGGGGAGACGAAATCTCTGTCTTCAGGATTGACGGGGCTGAATCAACTGATCATTTCATACCGGCCACCATGACAGGCACACATGCAATTGAAATAGTCATGAATGGCAAGAGAGACGGGAAGGGATATAATTCAGTCAGCAACTATACGGCTCCGGAAACGCCCGGCCTTGAGATTAACGGCAACAGACTGTCGTGGACCCGGGTAGAAGGTGCAAAGGAATACATGGTCTTCAGGAATGGTTTAATGATCTCCTCAACAACAGAAACTGCATCAGTTATTGAGAACCCTGAAGAATCAGCCGTATACCAGGTATTGGCTGCAGATTCCGCAGGTTTCAGGTCTTTCCTCAGCAACCCGGTCACAATGATCAGTTTGAACCGAACTGTCACAGTTGAAGCTGAGGATTTCAGCATGCAAGGTGAAAGCAGTGTCCCCGGGTTTTACGGCAGCGGATATATCAGGTTCGCACTTGATAATAACAATGAATCAGCAAGAGGCGGGGAAGCGGACCCGGATACGGATCACCACCCCAACACGGAAAGCAGAAGTAAAAACGAACTTGACATCAAGATTAATGCCCGGGCTGGCAGGTATACTCTTAGATTGCGGTACGCGAACGGAACAGGGCCTGTCAACACTGACAATAACTGCGCCATACGCTCATTGTATGTCAACGGCATCTATGCGTTAGCACTGGTATTCCCGCAGCGCGGGAAGGACGAGTGGTCTGACTGGGGCGATACCTTTCCGGAATGGATAGAGCTGAAGGAAGGAGAAAACATCCTCACAATCAAATATGAGAGCCATAATATGAATATGGACGGAAAGATTAATGAATTTCTTCTTGACCGGATAATCATTGAGAAGTTTGACTGACAGGTAAAATCAAATGCCATCCCCTGGCAGGACAAATGCACTGAAACTTTATTTCCTCGTACATCCTATGCCCGGCAGGTCGGGTGAAAGAGTATAGAACGGTGCCTTATAGTCAGGTCCTCCGGCAAAAGGTTCTTTTTCGGGTTCACTGTGAGGATCGAGGTCAACATGGCTGAAGCATCCCATCCCTGCCACCAGGTGCACCGCACATCCAAGAGCGAGCTTTGACTCCAGCATACAGCCTATCATCAGTTTGATGTTTGCGCTCCGGGCAATGGCCGCAATATCCATTGCCTCAATAATGCCGGATTTCATCAGCTTGATATTGATATAGTCAGCGCACCCAGTCCTGACAACGTTTATCGCATCAGCGCTGGTGAAGACAGACTCGTCAGCAGCAATTGGTATCGAGGTGTGGTCCTTCACGAACCTCATCCCCATAAGGTCATATTTCGAGACAGGCTGCTCAAACAGTATAGGCCTGATGCCGTTTTTCCCCATCTCTTCGATGAAGTGAACGGCATCGCAGGGTGAGTAACCCTGGTTGGCATCGATGGTAATCCCGCATCCGGGAGCTCCCTCCTTTATTGCCAGCAGCCGGTCAATATCATCCGTCAGTTTCTTTCCTACCTTGGTCTTCAGGACTGTATACCCTTCTTTTGCAAGTCTTTCTGCATTTCTTTTAGCAATATCCGGCGGGACGATATCTATTGTGTAATCCGTTTCGGCCTTGTTCCCGGCACCTCCGAAAAACTGGTACAGCGGAATATCCAGTACTTTGGCATAAGCATCAATCAATGCCATCTCAATAGCACACCGGGCTGTAACCTGAGGCTGGAACACTCCCCTGAGTGTGGCTGCAATCGCACGGTAATCAGAGATATCCTTCCCTTTTATGAAATCGACACAGCTGTTCAGTGTGGCAAGCGCCGTCGCCTGGTTTTCCCCGTTAATGGGCTCAAGCGGTGCTGCTTCACCATAACCTTCGATACCATTATCCAGCACTACTGTCACCAGGGCGTTTTCAATGCTGTACTTTGTCCCTATTGATATCCTGAACGGCTCCTCCAGGTCGAGATTCAGCGGTTCAATTACAACCTTCCTGATCTTAATTGCTTTCATATTTATTCTTCCATCGTTTTAATAAGCTGATTAAATGACTGATCTGGTCATCAGTATGAGTAACAGATACTGCTATCCTTACCAGGTGCATGGCCTGCCTGGCAGGATAGGTCACAAAAGGTACAATAACACCATTATCCTCAAGGAAAAGAGACAATTCTTTTGCCATTTCGGAGGTATCAAATATTACCGGTATTATGGGAGTCCTGAAATGTGTTGTCCGGAAATCCATTGAAATGACTGCCTCCCTGATCCGCCATGCTTTTTCAAGGAGTTCAATACGCAATCCGGGAGTTTTCGACAGGATGGTGAGTGAGGCCGTACCTGCTGCGGCGATTGGCGGTGGCAGCGCCGTAGAAGCCTGGTAAGTGGAAGAGTGCTCCCGTATCAAATCAGTGACTGAGCGGGTTGAGGCTATAAAACCTCCATACCCGCCGAGTGCCTTGCTCATCGTCTCGGTCTGATAAATTATTCCTTCATCCGGAAGTCTGAAATGTTCAGGAGTACCCTTGCCTGTGGCGCCAAGAACACCTGTGGCATGTGCGTCATCAACCACAAGAATGGCATTGTGTTTCCTGACAACCTCGTATATCTGATCAAGCGGAGCTATTTCACCCGTCAGTGCGAAGATACCGTCAGTTATCACCAGCGGACCTGACCCCCTGTTATAATCAAGCAGATAATCGAGATGTCCCGCATCACAGTGATCATAATACATCACCTTTACCACGTCGGCCGGGATGGCCGCGATAATGCTGGCATGAGCCGACTGGTCTATAAAAATCGTCGAATAGCTCCCTTTCAGGACCTCCATCAGGATACTGTTGCCCTGATAACCTGAGGCAAAAACAACCGCATCCTCTTTCCCCTTGAATGAAGCAAGGGCCTTCTCAAGCTCAAGATGAAGGTCTGCTGTGCCCGTTGTATGACGTGAAGCGGCAAAATTTACACCGTACTTCTCTACGGCCCTGATAACTGCCTCCTTGATCAGCGGATGACCGGCCAGCCCGAGATAATTATTACCTGCAAAATAGGAATACTTCCTGCCGTTGCTGACAATGAAGTTTCCGACTTCGCCGCTCAATAGAATCATTTTTCCTGTAGGCTCCTTTTACTTGGTTTATCAAAATTACTCTTTTCAACACTCATTACCTATCGGGCCGGTGCTAAAAAGAACTTTAAACACCATGATTATGCCGTAAAGCATGCCTGGCTGAATCCAGGCCGCCAGGGAGAGTGCTTTTTTGCAAATTATTATATTGCAGCGAAAACAGCTTTCACACGGATAATCAAACCTCAAAAACTGAATAAAATGGAAACAGTCGAAAAATGGAGCGGACAGGTAGTACCATGGCTTGTTGATCACGGGATTAAGATCGCCGTAATCATTGTCCTGGCATTTATCCTCAACAGAGTCCTTCAGAAAATAGTGGTAAAGGCAGTAAGGGCTTCGGTCAAATCAGATGAGAACACCTCCCCTGATGCAGAAAAAAAGAGAGAAGATACCCTGATCAGGATCTTCAGCAGGGCACTTAATATTCTGATCCTGGTGATCGCCATTATGATGGTCCTCGGGGAGGCCGGAGTTGAGGTGGGTCCGCTGATCGCCGGTGCAGGTATTGTCGGTCTGGCGGTTGGTTTCGGCGGACAGTATCTCATCAGGGACATTATCACCGGACTTTTTCTCATGCTTGAGAATCAGTACCGGATAGGTGATGTAGTCACTATCGAGGGATTCAGCGGTGCAGTTCAGGACATAAGCCTCAGGAAAACGACACTCCGGGACCTGAACGGGACAGTTCATCATATCCCGCACGGATCCATCACAAAAGTATCCAACCAGTCAAAGGACTTTGCAAGGGTCAACCTGGATATGGGTGTAGGGTATAAAACTGATATCAGACTCCTTGAGACAGTGATTAACAAAACCGGCATCGAACTGGCTGCTGATCCTGCCTTCAGCGAAGCCATAATCTCACCGCCGAAGTTTATCAGGATCAATGAATTTGCCGACTCTGCCATCATTGTCAAAATACTGGGAGACACCAGACCGCTAATGCAGTGGGAAGTGGCTGGTGAACTCCGCAGAAGGCTGAAAGAGGCCTTTGACAGGGAGGGTATCGAGATTCCTTTCCCGCAGCGGGTTATTCATAAAACCGACTGACATACTGCAGGAACATTTATAAAAAGGGCCGGTGCAGCCACACCAGCCCCGGGATAAATGATCAAACAATGATCCCCGTTATCCCTGTCAGAAATGATTTTTCTACTTCAGAGAGAATTTAACAGGCACTGTTAATCTCACATCCACATTCTTTCCTTTCTGTGTACCGGGCTTCCACTGGGGCATCTCCCCAATTACCCTGACAGCTTCGGCATCAAGCAAGGGATGGGCTGACTTTTCAACCTTTACCTTTTCAACCTTGCCTGTCTTGTTCACAACAAAGCTGACCATAACAAGGCCTGTGATCCCCTCTTTCTTCGCCTGCTCGGGGTATTTGACCCGCTGGGCTATCCAGAGCATCATTGCCTCATCCCCACCCGGGAACTTCGGCATCTCCTCAACCACCATGAAAACTTCATCTGTTTCCTCCTTGCCGTAACCTGCAGCTTTAACATTTCCTGCCTGCATGACCTTACCGGCAGCATCCTCCTTTGTATATATCTCAATTACCCCTTCTTTGCCTTTGTCACCGTATTTGGCTATGGCCGACTCACCTTTAAGTACATTGATTCTTTTAATCCCTTCAGGGGGAATCTCGGAGAGCGGCCTGGCGGTTATCTCCCCGTCAAGAACAACCAGGGCATTAGACGGCATTGATCCTGCAGGAGGCGGCGGCGGAGGGGGTGGAACATTTACGGTGTCTGTGATGACATTACCCCACTGCATCTCTATGGTCAGGTTGCCTCCGGCTGCACTTGCCAGGATTGCCTTTGTAACATAACCAACATATGAGACCACAAGTGTTGCATCATCCGGGACATCCTTAAGGGCGAACCTTCCGGCAGCGTCTGTCGTTGTCCCAACGGTTGTGCCCTTAATAATCACAACCGCACCTTCGAGCGGATTTCCCTTTTCATCCTTTACCACTCCATTGACATTTCTGGAAATATCAGAGGCGGCAATAAATGAGTGTCCGTGACCCTGGCCGTCTGCATTGACCCTGTACTGCGGCTCTGCAAAGGCAAAAAGCACCATTGCTGCAACAGGAAGGATCAGCAGCAGCCTGAGCTTCCGGATTGGTGAACTGATTGTATTTTTCATCATTTGAAATCGTTTTTTGTTTAATGACTGACTGAAAAAATTGCCCAGGTCAATTACCGGTGAGCCGGCGATCTGGTTCAGAAGTACAGCCCTGTAGACCGCCGGATGGGAAGTACGCTGCAGCGCCTCCTCATCGGCCAGGTATTCGTGGTTCTGCCTGATAAACCTGGCATATATCCAGGTAACAGGATTAAACCACTGGACTGCACAGAACATCGAAGCCAGCAAGAGGTCAAATGAGTGCATCTGCTTGATGTGAACCATTTCATGATTCATTATCTCCCTTGTCTCGGTATCTGAAACTGAAGGATTGACAACAACAACGGAAAACAATGAAAATGATCCGGAAAATTCAGATGTCCTCAGCACCTTTACAGGATACTCCGATGCCATGCCTGCCTTTCCGGCAGCACGCAGAACCGGAATTACCTGCATAGCATAGCGTAACAGGATGATAATGATCCCTGTCAGCCAGACAGCACATAGTGCCAGCCTCATTGCATTCTGCCAGGAGTCATTGCCCTGTACCACCCCGGTCAGTGCACCGGCAGTCACATCTGTGTTCAAGAAAGGCACTTCAACGACATACCTTATGGTAACCAGGGGAAGAATGACCGAAGCCAGGATACCTGTGACAAGATATATCCTGTTCAGAAGAAAAAACCTCTCATTCCTGAGGAAAAGATGGTATACCAGGGCAAAACCGGTTATCCATACCGCTGACCTGAGCAGGTAAAGACCTATCGCTTCCATCACTTTTTTACTTTAGGGTTTGATAACTCCTTTCTCGTCTCATCAATCAGCTCCTCCATCTCAGCCATGGAAAGATCCTTCTCACGTGCAAAGAATGATGCCATGGCAGGGAACGAGTTGTCAAAATAACCTTCAAGAAGCCCGAAAAGCTGGTGCTTTGAATACTCCTCCCTGGAAACGACCGGGAAATAAAGATGTACGTTCCCATAGGACTTGTGATCAACAAATCCCTTTTTCTCAAGAATTCTTACCACAGTTGATACGGTATTTCTTGCAGGCCTGGGTTCATCAAACCGGTCGCGGATATCCTTGACCAGCCCTTCACCCAGATCCCAGAGGATCTGCATCACCTGCTCCTCAGCCCTTGTCAGTTGCATTGTCTTCATAATTCTACTGTCAATCCTTCAACGCAAATATATGACTAATTTCTTAGTCATGCAACTATTTTTGCAAATTTTTTGACTATTTTTTTAGTCTGGATTATATTTGCCTGTATAGCTGTGCTTTATATGACCAGCAAATATCAATCCTGTATGTCGGCGCTTATTTTTCGTAAAAAGTTTAATACCCTTCCCAGGCCATTGAGGCGACTGATGGCATCCTTCAATCCGGCTACCGACAAGTGCAGGCACACTTAGTTCCGACAGCAGATCGGGTTCATTGGTTAAAATTACCCGGACTGTCAGAATTAACCATCCCTATTTACAAAGCTGGTCATATGTATAGACATGGAGTGCCACATCATCCCAGCGGATCTTCTCCCCCTGGAAATATTCCAGCATCTGCGGGCAGTCAGAATATAATTCCCGGAAATTATCCCTGTACGAACCTTTTTTAACCTTGAAGGCCTGGGCTCCTCCCTTCACAAACAGATAAACCCTGTCCTCCCCGCCGGTGACCTGCAATCCTCCGATGCTCAGTCCTCCGGTTTTGGCCCCCGGTTCTGCAAAGACTTTTACTTTTGAGTCAAAGCCGGGATTAAGAAGCTGCAGAATTCTTTTGGCCTCTCTCTGGCCGGGAGTGGTGGCAGTTTCAAAAATAATCCATTCTCGTTCTACTATTCCGTTAAAGTCAGTGTTGGCAAACTCCTTTATGGAACTTCCGGCATCACTTATCATGCTCAGTTTCATAAGGTCCGAGGCTTTAATTTTCAATGCGACCACCTGCTCGGATGCCAATTTCACAATCTCGCCTGATTCAGACTTGACCTTAATTCTGGTAAGCCCGTTGTTTACAAATACCCCGCCAGCAAACTTTCCGGTTATTTCCTCTCCGGACTGAAGCGTTACAACGCATTCATTTCCATACATGGCAGCAAATCCGCCTTCTTCGACGGTTTCAACGAAACTCTGACCGTATGCCACTCCTGTCAGAAACAGTGATACAATCACCAGACCGATACCCAGTACTTTTTTCATGACATTGTATTTTAAATGTTTAAAACCTCAGTCAGTATTCCAGTCGGGAGTTGACGGGACTGAATAGTTGCTAAGCCTCATCTTCCCTGTGCTTCCGTTTTATAAAATGGCTGATGATGAACAGTATCCCGATAATGATGAACGGTAGGGTAATCATCAGGATCACCACAAAAGCTGAATTGGCAGAGCTGGTTCGCTGATAGTTCATGTTATATAGGAATGGCGTTACCACCAGGCCAACAAGAGTTATCAGGATACCTCCTGCGAGCTCCCACTTCCATGCAACAACCAGCAAGGCGATCAGAATAAACGTTGGGACAAGGTGCAACATCAGTGATCCCAAATTCTGCAAGAAGGTCCAGCCTGGTGAGAAGGCATCAAATGCAAACAGGCTTATGAATGCGATGGCGAGGATGAACAGTATCCGGGGCGTCCGGTGAAGAAGTTTTTCGAGGGTATTCACACCTTTGATTTTAGAAGCAAGACAAAGGTACGCTCCCGTAACAAGGAAGTCAATTTTATTTCACAACGGGTTTAAAATAACCCGCAGTGTCTTTCTGAAAACATGCGAAAGCCTGATAATCAGGCCTGCATCACCTATGCAGCCTGGCGCACTGGCTCACTGGCAGCCTGGCGCACTGACACACTGGCTCACTGGCAGCCTGGCACACTGACACACTGGCACACAGGTACTGCTCCTCCCCTGCCCTGTCATTCTTCGGCCGTTTTGTTTGCCGAGTCGGGCCTCAGAACAATCAGTTGAAGAGCTACTGCCAACATCACAGGGATTGCCAGCAGTGCCATGTCCCTGGCCAGGTTGCCTGAATCCATCGATTTTCCAAGTACTCTTGTTATAAAAGCCCCTGCGAATACGCCTGTCATGTTCATCAGCCCGTAACCCGTTGCCCTCAGTCGCGGCGCAACAAACTGGCAGAGTATAGGCATATTGTTGGCATCGAACATGCCATAACCGATGCCGAACAGTACCGCACCGCCAACAATCCAGAGGTAGCTTTGCCCGAATCCTATCAGCAGAAGTGACGGAATGGTCAGTGACAGGCCGATGGCTCCGGTATAGATTCTACCGCGGATATTCTTTAAAATCCATCTGTCTGCCAGGATTCCCCCGAATATCACCCCAACAAGCGATGAAGCTGCAATGGTAATCGTTGACAGGGGTCCTGCCACCGGCATTTCAATTCCGAGGCTAGAAGAGAAAAGCGTTGGTATCCAGTTTTTTATAGCCCAGCCTGGCACACTCGGCATGGCAAAATAAAAAAGTATTATCCAGAAACTTAACATCCCAAGCAGGGCCGAAAGGCCTGATACCACCGACTTTATACCGGGAGATCCCGTTGATGGTTTCCTTGCCTTTTCACGGTACTTAAATTCACGAAGGAACAGAATAAGGATGACGCTGTAGAAAATGCCTGCAATTCCAAAATAGTGGAATGTCTTCTGCCAGGAGAGACTTTCGGCCACAGTTGCGCCGAAGCCACCGAGGGCCTGCCCCATATACAGCCCTGTCATATGTATCCCTACTGCCAGTGATCGTGTTGATCCCTGGTGATAATCTGCTATCAGTGACAAACCTGCCGGAATGTAAAGAGCTTCGCTGACTCCCATGACCGCCCGAAGAAAATAGAGAACATTATAATCATGGGTATAGCCCATGGCGAAGGTGACGCCTGACCAGACAAACAGGCTACCGGTTATCAGCCATTTCCGGTTTAACCTGTCACCTATGATCCCGGCAACAGGACTCATCAGTCCATATATCCACAGGAAGACTGCCATAAGACGCCCGAAATTCTCTGCTTTTTCAAGCTCCATGATATCAATCATCATGGCGTTCTTCATGGTCGACAGCATCTGCCGGTCCATGTAGTTCAGCAGTGCAACCACCCAGAGCAGCGCGACCACCACCCAGGCGTATCTTCTTTCCCCGGTTATCCCTTTTCCGCTGTTCTCTTTCATTTATCTGCAGCATTAACAGTTTCCAAAGTGCTGAAAGTTTTCCAGACCTGCAGCAGTCCTCTCGGGACATGGAAGCAACCTTTCCACTTTCCTCCCTTGAGAGGCAGGAGTACCTCTCCCCTGCGGTTCAGATATCCGTACCACTCACCATACTCAGGATCAGGAAAATGGTTCCAGGTATATTCGTCAACCCTTTCAAACCAGTCGAGGCATCTCTGGTCACCGGTAAGGCTGAAGCCCTTTGCAAGGGAGATCAGGGTTTCAACATGTACCCACCAGAGCTTCTGATCCCATTCAAGCTGCTGGGGAGGATATCCCTTTACGTCAAGGAAGTAAAAGATTCCCCCATACTGTTCGTCCCACCCTTTTGCGAGTGTTGCCAGTGTGATTTCCGTGGCGTTGTATGCCAGCCTTCTGTCCCCCCTGCGTGCCGCCAGATCCATCATGAACCACATTGATTCTATGGCATGGCCGGGATTAATAAGCCGACCGTCAAAACTGTCAGAGAAAGAACCGTCAGGAGAAACATTTTCAAGGATAACGCCGTACTCAGCATTTGAAAAAACTTCCATTACCTCGTGGATGCATTCATCCGCAATTCGCTCTACAGTTTCATCATCAAGAAGGTGTGCAATTATTCCGGAGAGATTGCTCAGTATCATCGGCAGTGAGAACCCTTTCAGAGGTCGTGTCCCGGGATAGTTTTTCGCCCACCTCCCCTTGGGGTTGTCAGACCGCGCCAGGATATTCCTGAATGTTCTCAGGGCGATATCTCCGTACCTGGCATTGCCGGTGGCTTTAAAAAGTTCACCGAACGCCATTGCAGCAAAACAGTCTGAGAAGATATTGTATGGCTGGATCAGAGGTTTGCCGTCGCGCGTCAGTGAGAAGTAAAAATTCCCCTCCCGGTCACTTCCATATTTCTCCAGGAAGGCAGCTCCTGCCAGGGCCATATCAAGCCACTCCTGCCTCTTTTCGACATTATTGTAAAGGTGGCTGAACATCCATACTTCCCTTCCCTGGAGCCAGACAAACTTGTCTGTGTCATACACCCTCCCCTTCCGGTCAAGACAGGTATAAAAGCCTCCAGACTGATGATCAGGGGAGTACTTCATCCAGAAAGGGATAACGTCACCTAGCAATGCGATCCTGTATCGCTCTGCAACTGAGAACAGATCTGCCCGATTCATATACGCCTATCTGAATTTAGCCATCCTTACTTCAGGAGTTCTGATTCCGGGTTTTATCTCACCCGAGGGTAATACGATGCCCCAGGAAGTCTTCACTGCTGTTGTTGTGACCTGGGCCGGCCCCGGAATCTCTCCGGCCGGGAAGCAACTACCTGTCTCAGGGTCAAGAATTATAACTTCCCTGGAAAATCCGGGATGACTTTCCTGCAGTGATATGTACTCCTGCCTCATCAGTGCCTGCCGTGCAGTATCTGTCTCACCGGGCAATGCATAGAGGATTGCTTCAACCCTGTTGAATACTGACCCGTCATTTCCCCCGAACAGGGCGATGTACCTGCTGTCAATGGCAGCGCCGGTACCTGCAGCAAGCTTAAGTACATTGGTGCCATCACTGAGATCTCCTTCGATCGTCCATGAGCCGGATGCCGTTGAATAGCGTAATATCTCCGACCTGATAGCTGACATTTCATCATTTTCTCCGCGTGTTCTGCCGCCAAGAACCCAAAGGGAAGGCTCCCGGTCCGGCAGGGCAACCATAACGGTGTTTATCAGCGGCAATGGCATGTCGGCCAGCCTTTTCCATCCGGCGCTCAAATCTTCAGTATTAAGGCTCCACAAAGCATTTGTCGATCCGTAAGGGGTCAGGCCACCGGCAATATAGACCAATGAACCTGATGATGCAGCTGCAGCAGACGAAAGCGGCACAGGCAGCGGTGGCAGGGGAGTAATCAGGGGCTTGCCTCCTGCTACTGAAATGATAAAAGCTTCATCGGTTATGCCGTTCTCTGTCTCTCCTCCCATACAAACCACCCCTGCACCCACCGAGGCAGAGGCACCATAGGCAACCGGGCGTTTCAATCCGGTACTCCCGGAAAACACTTTCCATTCAGTCATTCCGGAGCGCAATTGCAACAGGAATATATCATCATGATATTGTTTCCTGCCTCCGTGCCATGGCATGGTGTCGGGAAAATTTGCCCCGCCGGCAACTATCATGATATTGCCATGAAGACCGGCAAACGGGCCGGCCAGGCCAGGCTGAACCCTGTCTGGCGCGGTTGGCGGAAGCGGGACAAGATCAGTCCATTCTATATTCATTCGGTGGCAGGAGTTAAAGGTTATCAGAAGGACAAATGCAAGAATAAATGAATTATATGGAGGCTTTCTTCGTTTCACGCTATATCAGAATTTCGACAGGAGATCATCGATGCCCAGTCTCCTGACATCCCCTTTAAATGACTCGTAGTCGGCATTGCTCATATTCCTGACCGGCAGCCTGAACTCTCCGCATTCAAGGCCTGTATACCTCATATAGGCTTTACCCGTGGCTATGCCCCCGTACTTGCCCAGCAGCGTAATCATATCTATCGATTTCTGCTGCAGTGCCCTTGCCGTATTCAGGTCATTGCGGTTGAAAGCCTCTATCAATCTGTGATATAGAGGTGCGGCATAATTAAAAGTACTGCCAACAGCTCCGCGTGCACCCAGAACCAGTGCGGAGAGAAAGTTCTCATCCCGACCCCACAGCATATCTAACCTGCCATTGTCATGGTGCAGACAGCTGAGGAAATCCATAAAATCTTCATGTGTATATTTGATGCCGGCAAAATTGGGGACCCTTGGTGCGACCTCACGCACAAAATCAATCATATTGTAAGAACCTCCCGTCAATACAGGGATGTGATAGTAAAATATGGGCATCTCCGGAACCGATTCCGCAATTTTCACAAAGTACTCTGCCAGCATCTTTACATTTGCCGGCTTGAAATAGGACGGAGATGTCACCGCCACCGCATGAAGACCCATTTTTTGGGATTCAGTGGCAAGCTCAATACAATCTTTATAGCAGGTTCCTCCGAGGTGATTGATGACCTTTATGTTGCCTCCGGAGGAGGCTTTGGCCCATGCTTCCGCTACCAGGAGTTTTTCCCCTTTTGTGGTTGAGACCCCTTCTCCGGTTGACCCGTTGATAAAAGCTCCTGCCACTCCGTTTGCAGCCAGCAGGCTGTGGTATCTGTCAATAAGGCCTGTATTAAGCTCTCCGTCGGGATACATAGGGGTGAACGGTGCGGCAATGAGGCCAACAATTTTTTCGGTTTTCATATGGTCGGTTATTTTTTAAGTCATCATATGGGAACAGGTTAAACGGAGTTTCAGCCCCGGATTGACCAGACCGGGTGTACCCGCTCTGACCTGTACTCTCCGGAGAATTGAAAGGTGCTGCCTCCGTCCCGGAGCATATCATTTCGGGAGAACTGCATACTATTTTTTTCTCTCCAACCGGCAATACCCTTTCCGGGGAGTAGACCAGCCCTTCTGGCTGAGCCTTGCCATCAGGAGTGACAATCATGGCAGTAAACATCCATTTTACAAGCCTGGTTTCTTCAGAGGAGAAATTGCCAACAGGCAGCTTTATGACAATGCTGTTCCACCCATTTTTAAGATTTACTTTTGCCGGGGGCCTGCTCCACATATTCTCATTGGTATAAGGCACCTCATGGTCAGGTTTCACGTCCGGGCTCTTCCATACCGGTGGCAAAACCTGTTCCCCGTTAACCCATACACGGCTCTTTTTATAATCCCATTCACCCTGCGGTGGTGCCATATCAAGTTCAGACCTGCCGTAATTGTGGGTGGAAAAGTGGAGGCCGGCCAAACAGTCATCCGGAGAAAAAACCCAGGTATATGCATATGCCGTATGCTGCTGCTCAGGGAAATCATAAAATGATGGCACCTTTTCCCCCCATGTGTGCCGCAGATAAACAGCAGCACCTGCAGCAGGAAGAAAGGATTCCTTTGCGGATAACCCGCTTCCCGGGCTGCTTATAAGATCACTTTCAAACGGCGCTGAATAGTCCAGGTCACCGTAGTTGGGATACTGGTTACTGATATTCCAGAAAACATCTGCCTGGGCATGATATGGAAAGGGTACTTCTTTCAATCTCTCTTTCCTGATTTCCAACATTCTGGATTCAAAGACCCGGAACCTTTCATAGGCATCATCACCCGGTATCCCCATCCGTACACCCCGTGACTTGATATCATCTCCTCCGCCGAGCCAGGACCTTTCGGCAAATGCCAGCATCGTGGGGTAAAATGCATTGGAAACGAGAATATCCTCAACTGATGCCGGTTTCCTGTCATTCCATATACCGCATATACCTCCGGCGAGAAGTTCTGAGCCCTGCCCCGAGTCACACATCCTCGAGTTGTAAATTGAAAAAAGATCCGAGTAATAGTCGGTGTGGTTGAGATAACGGTATCTTGAATCTATGACAACAGTCTCCCGGGGAAGCGCTACGTCAGCCCAGAGCTGGCGGATGGCGGTTTTATCCATTACACTTCCGGGCAGCCAGCCGATTACCTCCTTGCCATGTTTCCTGACCACTGCCATCATTTCCCTTACAAATCCGGGATCGGTGATATTCACCTCGTCAGTACCTATGTGGAAAAAACGGCCGCTGAAAAGCTGACACG
>CAYYEH010000016.1:1278-3350 GCA_964470815.1 uncultured Rikenella sp. | reverse complement strand
ATATTCACCTCGTCAGTACCTATGTGGAAAAAACGGCCGCTGAAAAGCTGACACGCCTCACTCAAAAGTTGTCCCACTATCTCTTTACCCTTTTCAGACTGCATTGTGTAACCCGTAGCCCTTGAGAAGGCAGCGCTGTGGCCTGGCATATCAATTTCAGGAATGACATCAACATAGTGAATGTTGCAATACCGGACAAAATCCGTCACCTCCTCCTTCGTGTAATACCCGTTTTTATCCCTTAATGTGACTGCTTCTGAGGTCAGATCCGGGACGATATCGCTTGCCAGCCGCCAGGCAATATCCTCAGTCAGATGCCAGTGGAACGTATTTATCTTGAAACCGGACAGAATCCTTATCTCTTTCTTCAGCTCTTCAATCGGGATGAAGCTTCTGCCTGTATCATGCATGAAGCCCCTTATCCTGAAGGCAGGCCAGTCAGTAATCCTGCAGCCCTCTATGTAAGAGCCTCTGTCATCAACACCTTCCAACTGACTGAGCGTTGTCATTGCCCTGTAAAAGCCTTCATCCCCGGTTGCCGTGATAATAACTGAATCTGCTCGCACCACAAGCTGGTAGGCTTCATTCAGGTTTACGGGGACTTCTTCAATTGTACTGACAATCTCCTTCCTTAACCTTGAATCGTAAAATGGATCTTCACCTTTGAGGTAGAATTTTTCAGAATTCCATCTAATTATTTGAGGTTCAGGTAGTAATGGCGGCTTTTCTCCGGCCGGGAATGCCGAAAGACCAATGCCCGCGAAGTGGATCAGCCCCGACAGAAAAAACCGGCCTGTTGAAAGAAAGCTCATCTCCGCCAGCGTTAATTATTTGCCTTCATTATAAAAATCCCTTACCGGTATCTTCTGGAAATACAGCTCTTTGGTGCCCTCATACAGGATTCCGACATGCTCTTCGTCAACCATTGTAAGGCAGGAATACCCGTAACCCTGAGGTCTGTAAATTTCAACTGCGTTGCCGGCCGGCCAGGTCATCCCTTCATCAGTGCTCATCTTTATCGTCATCTTTATGCGGTCCGACTTATCATCAGGATTAGAGAAGAAGAGTACTCTTCCGGATGCACTTCCATATTTAATGTCTGCCGCAATCAGGCTTGCCATGCAATTTGGCTCCGGAAGGGCTGAGTTGGCAGTTGGGTGCGTGATCCATGTCTGCCCCAGGTCGGCTGTTACGGCTACAGCCCTCCCGTTCGTTACGCTTTTGTCTGCACGGTTCCTGTCGTCACGCATGTTGAGCATCAGGGTTCCGTCAGACAGCTGTGCGACCTGTGCCTCAGTGGTATTTGTTTTTGCCCCCGTTCCAATATGCCAGCTGACACCTCCGTCCCTACTGTAAACAATGGTTGAGTGGCATGTATACTGTCCTCCATCGATGGCCTTAACACCAAGGTCAGCCTTGTATTGAGCAGGAAAAACCAGTGTTCCGTCACTCAGGGTTATTCCCCGCCCGGGGCCCTGAAGAAGCAACTGCCAGGCAGGATCCTTTATCTGGGCGGTAATGTTGACAGGCTCTGACCAGGTCAGTCCGTCATCCATGCTTTTAACCAGGATGAACTGACCTGTCTCCTGAGGGGTCATTCCGGGCATTGAAGCCCACCAGAGCATCTTGTCAGGCGCGGATCCGCTCATCCACAGGGCCGCCACCCAGAGGGTGTTGGTAAAATGATCATAAAGAATGCTGGGGTCGCCTATACCGTTGAGGTTCTGAGGCAATCCCCCGAACTCTCCCATATCCATTATCACCTTCATCGGCTCCCAAGTGCGGCCACCGTCGGTACTGCGACTCATACCTATATCAATATCCTCCTGCAGGTCCTTGCTGTTGTTGTACCTGATATCATAAACAGCAACCAGCGCACCTGAATTCGTGGTGACGATTCCAGGTATGCGATAGGTGTCTGCGCCGTCCTGACCTGCGGCCCTTACTATCCTTCCGAAACGGATAGTCGCATCAGCATCTCCGGCAAGACATTCAGTTGACGATCCGTCACTGAACAAAAAAGTGACCGACTCTATCTTCAGCCTGGCGGCAGGATCAGCAGCAGGGTCAGC
>CAYYEH010000016.1:0-1178 GCA_964470815.1 uncultured Rikenella sp. | reverse complement strand
AAAACAGGTTCAATGCTAAAGATTGCTTCCGGTTTGCCGGCTTTAATCCCGGGTACGGGATCCTGTGTTTCCCCGCATCTTGATGCAGAGAGCAGGAGGGAAAGAAAAAGGAGTAATATTCTCATAGATACAAAGCTTTAAAAAAATATCCTGAAAAAAAACAGGCAGTGTCCCGGCCGTATGGCGGCCGGGACTGTCTGTCTGTCACCCTAAAACCCGGTAAAAAACACCCGAATTCTAATAGCCTTCTGTCTGTTCCAGTTCAGAATCATTGGCCAGCATGCTCTGAGAAATCGAATAGTATATCTTGTAGGCTTCTGAAGCATCAAGTGTGGCAATCTCGTCAAAGACAAAGGTTCCACCTGCCCTTACCAGGTCCCACCACCTCTTGCCTTCTCCGATGAACTCCTTCATCCTCTCGTCAAGGATTACCTTGGCATTTGCCGCCTGGGTTCCATTGGCGTAGATGTAAGGTGCACCATAATTTGCCCCGTAAGCCCTCTGCCTGACTGCATTGATCTGGTCGGAAGGATCAACAGAAAGATTGTTTTTAGCTTCCGCAAGCATAAGCAGAACATCGGCATAGCGGTACAACGGAACATTGTTATAGTCTTTTCTTGCACCGTCAACATCAACAATGCCCAGGAATTTATTCAGAACAGCTCCCTGGTAGCTTGCCTCACCCGCAACATAGGGGATGTGTACAGCGCCATCATTATAGAGCCTGAGGAATGTATTTCTCCTTGAGTCATTAACGTCATCTATCAGCAGGAGAGTTTTGTCTGACGGACCATACCGGCTGGCACCGTTGATAACATAGCCTGACATAGACTTGCCACTGTCATCAAACATCGGTCTTATGTCTACAGCCCTTCCAGTGAAGCTGTTGTAGATATTGCTGGCCTGATCTTTCTGGTAGTCAAAGGCGAAGATAAACTCCTTGTTGTTTTCATTACCCTGACCCCACAGCTTGTCTGAAGCTACCAGTTCGAAACCGGTGACCGCCTCCAGTGCGGTCCTGGCTTCCGTAAAGTCTCCGTTTCCGCCTCCCAGGACCTTGCCTGACCAGAGGTATACATCTCCTTTAAGCGCCAGGGTGGCACCCTTTGACCAGAAGACATTTCTTCCCAGCCAGAGGCTGTTGTCATCACCGAAGTATTCCAGCGATTTGGCAATAT
>CAYYEH010000015.1:19800-41771 GCA_964470815.1 uncultured Rikenella sp. | reverse complement strand
GCCGGCCAATCGGATAGATTCTTAAAGAAGAGCAGATCCCTGTCCTCCCAGACTGTAAATGGTTACCATATGACCCGTTCTGCCGAGAGGCCTGACAGGCAGCTTGCCGTTCCTTATCTCACCGAAGGGCTGACCGAAGGCATCGGTATAGGGAGCAACACCAGCAAGAGTTTTAACCGCAATCAGCTTCTGCAGGAAGTCGCGACGACTGTTTGGGCGGTTTTCTGGCATCGTTCTTTCTTTTAAAGGTAAACCCTCTAATCCGTTTAAAGTTTAGTGAACGGTATAATATTTATCACCTTCATTCCGGTTTAGCCAATAGTATGCCGCAAAGGAAGCAGTATTGTCTCATATTTTTACAATCATTGTCCATTATTTTTACACTAAGACAAGCAAGACCTGCCCTATGGCATTGTTTATCATGCACTTAAATAAATGGCACACTCCTTGGCCCATTTAAGGGCAAAAGTGTTAGACGATGATGAAAAAGTTTATACCCCTTCTTTTGATCATGCTGATCGCCCCTCCTGTCCTTTTGTCGGCACAGCAGGAGAACTGGACGCTTGAAGACTGTATTACATATGCCCTGTCGAACAACCTTGGATTGCAAAGACAGGGTCTCCAGACCGAGTCAGCCGAAATAGACTTCCGGAAATCAAAGATGGATCTCCTGCCCAACCTCAATTTCGGGTCAGACGCCAGGGTCGGGTTCGGACGTTCAATTGACCCGGTAACCAACCTTATCACGTTCAAGCAGAACCTGAGCAATTCATATGCCTTAAGTTCCGGCATTGAAGTCTTCAACGGTTTTGCCGCGCTGAATACCATTTCGGCAAACAAATTCATGATGAAGGCGGGGATAGAGGCTGAGAAGGTCGCAAGAAACACCCTGATTGTTAATATTATGGGGCAATATTACCAGGTAATATATGCCAAAGGGCTTGAAGCGGCGGCAAAAATGCAGCTTGATCTTTCCGAGAAACAGCTCTTCAGGATAACAAAGATGGTGAATACGGGAAGAGAATCGGTTGCACGGGAATATGAGATAGCAAGCCAGGTATCATCGGACAGGCTGACCTGGACCACGGCGCAGAGCTCCTCAATCCGCGCACTCACACAGCTCAGACAGATGCTTCAGATCGAACCCGGCACGGATTTCAATATCCTGCTGCCTGACCTTGATGCAATTCTAATCGCTGAGGGCGGCTATGATACCGACAGTATCTACACCATCGCATCAGAGGTACTTCCCAGGCTGAAAGCCATCGAATACGAGCTGAGGGCATCTGAAAACATGGTGGCGGTTGCCAGGGGCGCCCTTGCACCAAGCCTTACGGTTGGTGGTTCAATTTTTACCGGTTATTACAAGGTAATAGGCGAAAATGGCGACAGCCAGGCCTCATTCTCAACACAGCTGCGGAACAATAACAGCCAGGCCGTATACCTCTCGCTTAATATCCCGATTTTCAACAGGTATTCAGCCTCAAGGAATATTAAACAGGCTGTCATCAGGAAAGAGGATGCCAGGCTCCGGCTGGAACTGGAAAGGAACACCCTCTATACCGAGATCGAAGACGCCTGTCTCAATTACAACAGGGGTCGGGAGGAATACACTGCCGCCGAAGCCAACCTGGCATTCAATGAAAAATCATTTGAGGCTGTTGAAAAGAAGTTTGAAGCAGGCCTGGTAGATGTAACAGATTATGCAGCAGCTAAAACCACTCTCTTTTCTGCTGAAACCGAAGCACTCAGAACCAAACTGCAACTCCTCATCCGTAACCTTACCATCGAGTTTTATACCACGGGGGAATATGAAAATATAGTAACAAACTAAATACCAATAACAAATAAAATGGACACACCTCTGAACAACATGGATAAACCTATACCCAAGAAGAAGGGGCTTCAGAAAAAGCACCTGGTTTATATCATAGCAGGCGCAGCATTCCTGTTCCTGATCTACCTGGCATTCTTCTCGGAAAAAACCTCTACCTACAGGGTCGGGAAGGATAAGCTGATAATTGAAACTGTTATTGAAGACCAGTTCAATGACTATATAACAGTGCCCGGTACCGTTGAGCCGATAAGCACCGTCTTCCTTGATGCCCAGGAAGGAGGACGCGTGGAGGAGATACTCATCGAAGAGGGTTCAATGGTCAGGAAGGGCGATATCATCCTCAGACTCTCCAACCATGATCTTTACCTGAATATACTTGACAGCGAGGCTCAGCTGGCCGAAAAGGAAAACTTCCTCCGGAATACCCTTGTTGCCATGGAGCAGGACAGGCTGCAGATCAAACGTGAACTCCTCAATCTGAAATATGAAGTTGAACGGAAGGAGAGGAATTACCGTCAGAATGTGGAGCTGATGAAAGACAGCCTCATCTCGGTGGAGGAGTTCCTCCGTTCAAGGGAAGACCTCGATATGGCCAGGCAATCAAGGGAACTCTTCATCGAACGCCAGAAACAGGATTCAGTGTTCAGATCCGTCCAGGTTGACAACCTTCAGAATAACCTGGAAAACATGCGACGCAACCTTTCCCTTGTAAGGCAGCGCGTTGAAAACCTGAACGTAAGAGCCACTGTTGACGGCCAGTTGGGCCTCCTGGTGCCTGAAATAGGACAATCCATTCAGCGAGGTTCAAATATGGGCCAGATAAACGTGCTGACATCATTCAAAGTCACTGCCCAGATCGATGAACATTACATCGACAGGGTCAGAACACAGCTCAACGCCAAACTTGACCGCCAGGGCAGTGAATTTGACCTTGTGGTGAGAAGGGTCTATCCCGAGGTAAGGAACGGAACCTTCAAAATAGACATGACATTTGAAAACAGTGTACCTGATAATATCCGCACAGGACAGACATACTATATAAGCCTCCAGCTGGGGCAACCCAAGCGATCACTCCTGGTACCCATAGGCGGCTTCTTCCAGGAAACCGGAGGGCAGTGGATATTTGTCCTTGATGAAACAGAATCATTCGCAACAAAACGTGACATATCCATCGGAAGGAAAAACCCGAAATACTATGAAGTCCTCGAAGGGCTTCAGCCAGGAGAAAAAGTGATTATTTCGGGATATGACACCTTTGGCAAAAACGACAAACTTGTCTTCAAAAAGTAAAAACAACATTAATATTTGAAATCATGATCAGAACAAATGATTTAACCAAGATCTTCAGAACTGAAGAGGTTGAAACAACAGCACTAAACAAGGTGAACCTTCACGTCAGGGAAGGTGAGTATGTGGCCATCATGGGTCCTTCGGGATGCGGCAAATCAACCCTCCTGAATATCCTCGGGCTGCTTGACAATCCCACTTCCGGGAGCTATATGTTCAACGGTACAGAGGTGGCAAACCTCAGGGAGCGTGACAGGACAATCTTCCGCAAGGGAAACATCGGGTTCGTCTTCCAGAGCTTTAACCTTATTGACGAACTCAATGTCTATGAGAATGTTGAACTGCCCCTCATCTATATGAAGATGAAGGCCGGCGACAGGAAGAAAAAAGTTGAACAGGCACTTGAAAGGATGAAAATCGGGCACAGGGCCAAGCATTTCCCGCAGCAGCTTTCAGGCGGACAGCAACAGAGGGTAGCCATAGCCAGGGCGGTGGTGGCTAATCCGAAACTGATCCTTGCCGACGAACCCACGGGTAACCTCGACTCAAAGAACGGTCTTGAGGTCATTAACCTGCTGAGCGAGCTCAACAAGGAGGGTACTACCATTGTAATGGTCACACACTCGGATCATGATGCAGGCTTTGCCCACAGGATTGTCAACCTGTTTGACGGGCAGATCGTTGATTCACCGATGAGCTGAAGAACTTAAAGCCTGGCATGAGGCCGGGGCTGCTGCAAAGATGCCTCCCGTCCGGAGGTCCCCGATAATTAAGAAGTCCCCCTTCCTGCCATCCGGCAGGCAGGGGGTTTATTTTGACGGAGCCGGAAGCTGGAAAGGCATCTGAAGCAGGATCAGGCACCCGGAGAAACTTCAACGACGGCTAAAGGTTGTACTTTGCTATCTTGTTGTAAAGCGTCTGGCGGGTAATACCCAGCCGGTCGGCAACCATACTGATGTTGTTGCCATGCTTCCTGAGACTATCTGCGATCATCCTTTTCTCCATCTCCTCAAGTGTCATCTCGGTACGCAGGGGCCGGCCGGCAGCGTGGGTAAAGGAAAAATCAGAAGGACGGAGGGTATCCCCTTCACTCATAATAACCGCTTTTTCAATCGCATGCTGCAACTCCCTCACGTTTCCAGGCCAGTCGTGGTTGGCCAGCTTCTCCAGCGCCTGCAGGCTTATCTTCAGCCCTTCACGGTTATATCTTTCACTGAACGATTTCAGGAAAAACCTGGCCAGAACAGCAATATCATCCACCCTGTCACGCAACGGTGGAACCTCAATGGTAATCGTGTTTATCCTGTAAAGAAGGTCCTCCCTGAAGGAGCCCTCTCTTACCATACCCGCAATATCACAGTTTGTGGCACATATCAACCTGATGTTAACCGGCACCGGCCTGTTTGATCCGACCTTGACTATCTGCCTGTTCTGGAGCACGTTGAGCAGCTTCGATTGTGCCGCAAGGGAGAGATTGCCTATCTCATCCAGAAAAAGAGTTCCGTTATGGGCTGTCTCAAATTTACCCTTTCTCTCCTCTCGCGCATCGGTAAAAGCCCCCCTTACATGCCCGAAAAGCTCACTCTCAATAAGTGACTCGGCAATTGATCCCATATCAACGGTAACCATCAGCTCTGCCGCCCTGTTTGAAAGACGATGTATCTCCCTGGCAATAAGCTCTTTCCCTGTCCCGTTCTCGCCGGTTATAAGCACATTGGCATCGGTGGCTGCCACTTTCCTGACGATATTCATCACATTGATCATCGTTGGAGAGGCACCCTGGATAATCTTCTCCCGGCCATTGTTTATCACCTTCTTGAGCTGCCTGTTGTCTGCCTTCAGTGTACTGGCCTCAAGCCTTGAAAACCTTAACTGCATGGCGGTACTCACAGTGGTGACCAGCCGGTTCCTCTCCCATGGTTTCAGGATAAAATCAACCGCCCCCTCCTTTATCGCCCTGACAGCCAGATCAGTGTCGCCGGTTGTTGTTAATATTACAACGCTGATGGCATCATCAATAGCAAGTATCTCCTTAAGCCAGTACAGCCCTTCATTACCATTCCTGATTTCAGACCTGTAGTTTGACTCCATTATGACCACATCAACATCCCTTGTTCGTAATATTTCCCTGATCCGTTCCGGGGTCGAAATGGTAAGGACATGCTCATACTCAACCCTGAGGACATCAGCCAGCATCTTAACCTGATCACCGTCATCATCAACAATCAGAACCGTCCCTTTTGTCATTGCAAATCATTTATTATAAAGACGGCAAAAATCCGGAAGTGTGTCAAATTTATGGACATTTTTTCTTTCCGCCGCCGGTGCAGCAAATAATCCGATATGCCGTCTTTTAAGTGAGAGAACTTACAAATAAGGAATAAGTCACAACAAAATAACAAACCAATGACGGTTAGTCTTAAACCAAACGAAGTGGTGCTGAAAGCCGGTGATACCAGCCAGGTAATAGACCAGACCACTATTGAGGGAAAACTGATAGTAACAAACCAGAGAATATACTTCAGGACCATGAAGGATGATACTGCCAGGTTCAACCTCGAAATTCTGTTTGACAATATCCTGGAGATCATTTATTTCAATCGTGGTTTATTCTCAGTCAAGGGATTAAATGTCGTTACGCGTGATGGTATGACGTACAGTTTCCCTCTCCGCAAACGTGATGAATTCGGTCAGCTGATAAACAAAATGTACTGATCCGTTTGACTTCTGAAACTGTCGGCTACTCACACCAAGGCTTACTCTTTTCCTTTCACTTTCACTTTCACTTTCACTTTCCTTTTACCTTGGTCACAGCCTCAAACCTGACCTTTCCTATGCTTAAATGATCCTTTGCCACCACCTCGTCTTTCCCCTGTGCTGCCATCCTACTCATATTTCAGGGAACTTGCGGGATTGATCCTTGCAGCCTTCATGATCCGGTAGCTTATTGTCAGCATCGCAACGCCAAGGGCAATGGCCAGTCCTGCAACAAATGTAAACGCCCCTGTTTCAATCCTGTAATGGAAATTTTCAAGCCATTTGTCAGCCACAAGGTAACTCACAGGCCAGGCGATAAGAGCCGAGATTGACACAAGTGTTATAATTTCCCTTGAAATCACCACGTAGATGCCGGCCACGGATGAGCCCATTGCTTTCCTTACTCCTATCTCCTTGGTTCTCTGCTCAACAGTGAAGGAGGTCAGCCCGAACAGGCCGAGTGCAGCAATAAAGATAGCCAGGATTGAGAAAATGACTGCCATCTGCGCATTCTGCTTCTCCTGGATGTACATATTCTCAAAATCCTCATCGAGGAAATAATACTGGAGGGGACTGTTCCCGGTAAACTCTTTCCAGACACTTTCAATACCGGCAATGGTGCTCTGATAGCTTTGCGCGGTGAGTCTCACTGTAAGGTAACCCCAGAACCGGTTATCACCCTTGAAGATAAAGATATAGGGCTGGATAGGATTCCGCAATGACTCATGGTTGAAATTCTTCACAACACCAATAACCTGGAGGTATAACGGGGTGTCATCCTCACCGGGTCTGATGAATCTGGCCCTGGTGATATCACTGATCTCAAAATCCCTCGCGGCATTCTCATTAATGAGGCATGCCTCCTGGTCCGTGGCGTGCGACTCATTGAAGAACCTACCCTCGGCAAGTGTCATTCCGTATGTATCAAGGTAATCATAATCAACATAATTTGTCTGCATCAGGAATGATTCCTCATCCCTGCCTTCCAGGCCATAGCCATTGTTATTGTTATTCCTTCCCGGGACTGCGGTTGAGCTTGTGATATTCACTACACCCGGAATGTTCCTGACTGCATCCTTGAATGCCTTAACCCTCGGGCCCAGAGCGCCTGCCCTGTTTATAACTATAAGCTGCTCCTTGTTGAATCCCACATCCTTGTTCAGCATGTACCTGATCTGTTTGTACATGATCATTGTCCCCACTATCAGAAGTATTGATACAGCAAACTGGAATATAACCAGTACCCGTCTCAGCCGGCCGTTCTGCATGTTGTTCCTGACACTCCCCTTAAGTACCGTGTATGGATTGAATGATGAGAGGAAGAGCGCCGGGTAGCTTCCGGAGATTATCCCGACCAACAGTGTGAACATCAGCAATACCGGCACCGTGTACCAGTTGTCAAACAGACCCAGGCTGAGAGATGTTCCCAGAAGATTGTTGAAATAGGGAAGTGAGGCCTTTATGATCAGCAATGCAAGCAGCAGTGAGACAAATGCGAGGATGAATGACTCGGTCAGGAACTGTGAGATGAGCATTCCCCTTGTCGAACCGGCAACTTTCTTGATACCTACCTCCTTTGCCCTTCTCGCTGCCTGTGCCGTTGAAAGGTTCATGAAGTTGATGGCAGCTATAAGTACAATGAGAATGGCAATGCTGCCGAAAATCCACAGGTATTTCGGATCACTTGCCTCCCCGAATTCCTGTTGTACTGACGGATCAAGATGTATATCAGTCAGATTCTGAAGGAAATACGTATACCTGTTACCCTGTGCGGTAAATTCATCAATCGTAATTCCCATATACCTTTCCAGTTCAGGACCAACATATCTGACCAGCATGTCAGGGATTTTCTTCTCAACATCCAGGTAACTCGTGTTTGGTCTGACAAGAAGGTAGGTACTGAAACTGTTGTTCATCCAGGTTGGATCCTCCGACCTCGGGTTCGTCAGGAAAGAGGTGATCATATTGGCGGTGAAATGTGATTTCGGAGGAATATCTCCAATTACCCCGGTGACAATATACCTGACCGTATCAGTCCCCATTTTCAGGGCTTTGTCCATCGGATCCTCATTCCCGAAAATCTTCCTGGCAGTGCTCTCCGTCAGGATAACCTTGTGAGGTGCATTGAGCATGGCCGAAGGGTCGCCCTTTATTACGGGTATGGTAAAGAAATTAAAGAACGATGAGTCGGCTTCAATACATGCCTCCTCGGTGAAGGTCTGGCCATTGTATTCCACGATGGTAGGGCCTCTTCCCGTCATCCTGAGGTAATCCTCCACCTCCGGTACTTCCCTGAGCATCGTTGGTCCCATAATTGAAGGGGTAAACGCACCTATGACCTCCTGCCCGCCGATTTTGCCATTGAGGACAACCCTGAAAATCCGCTCCTTATTGACATTGTACCTGTCGAAACCTGCCTCATTGATTACAAAAAGGGTTATGAGCAGGCTGCAGGCTATGCCTATTGAAAGACCTAGAATATTTATGATTATATACGATCTCTGCCGTTTGAATGACCTGATACTGTACCTGATGAGACTCTTTAACATGGGGATTGTCAATTATTGATTATTATCCTTTATTCCTTTCACACTTTTCACGGGGCGGCAACTACTCACGCTTGATTGCCGTGGCAGGATTGGTACAGGATGCCCTGTAAGCCTGGTATCCCACCGTCAGAGCAGCAAGAATCAGGGTAGCAGCAGCTATCAGGATAAATATCAGGATACTGATATCTATCCTGTATGCAAACTGCTG
This sequence comes from uncultured Rikenella sp., assembly GCA_964470815.1. Classification (GTDB taxonomy): domain Bacteria; phylum Bacteroidota; class Bacteroidia; order Bacteroidales; family VadinHA17; genus SR-FBR-E99. Next base: position 33,133 of record CAYYEH010000015.1, on the reverse strand, counting down.
CAACAGCTTGTTGACTAAAAACCAGCCTGCAGGCAGGGCTATTGCCAGCGCTATCAGCACCAGGAAAAGAAACTCCCTGGCCATGGTGAACATCACTGAAAGGGAATCTGCTCCCATGACCTTCCTGACACCTATCTCATTGGTTCGCCTTTCAGTAGCATAGGATGATAAACCGTACAGACCGAGGGAGGCAATTATCAGAGCCAGAACAGTAAAATACTTCAGCAGGTCTGTTAGTCGGATTTCAGACCTGAACAGGTTTTCATAGTCCTGGTCCACAAAAGTGTAATCCAGCGGGAACTCAGTGATCACGCTGTTCCAGGTCTTCTCCACAGCTGCAAGCGATTCTTCAGTTTTCCCAGGCGTCAGTCTTACAAGCATTATCCTCAGATATGCGGTGTCAGCCAGGGCAAAAGCCATTGGTTCAATGGGCTCATCGGCTCCCTTGAAATGGAAATTCTTAAGTACTCCCACAATCGTTCCGTTAAGCCCCATGAACCTGAAGTTCTTTCCCACCGGGTCACCAATGCCCATTATCCTTGCCATCTCTTCGTTGATCAGGAAATTTCCCGTTGTATCCCTTGCCATGTCTGCAGTAAAATCCCTTGAGAAACTCCTGCCTGACGCCAGCTCCATTTTCATGGTCTCCAGGTAGTCATAGTCCACTCCATTGGTACCGATCAGGACATGCCTGTCAGGGTCCATCCCGTCCCATCTTGCACCGCCGGAATTGCTCCCCATATGAACCGGGTTATGCAATCCGGCTGTTACTCCATGTATATAAGTCTGCTTTAATAACTCCTCCTTGAGGGAATAATACTTTCCTGTCATCTCCTCAGACATAGGAATGGCTATCAGATTCTCCTTGTCATACCCCAGGTCCTTGTTCTGCAGGAATTTTAGCTGCATGTACAGGAAAACGGCCGAAACGGCAATTATAACCGAGAGTGTAAACTGAAGTACAACAAGTGCTTTTCTCAGGGAGCCGTTCCCTTTTCCTGACATTGTGTCGCCCTTAAGTGTGGCAACAGGCCTGGCGGAAGAGAGATAAAAGGCAGGGTATAGGCCGGAGACAAGACCTGCAACCACACCCGTCGCCAGGAAACTGATAATGAACTTGCCTTCCAGGAGATCTGACAATATAAATTGCTTGCCGGAAACATTATTGAACAACTCAAGAGATAACCCCACAATTACCAGGGCCAGCATCATTGAAAGCCCCACCAGTATGAGGGATTCTGACATGAAGTGAAAAATCATCGTCTTCCTGTCGGCGCCGAGCACTTTCCTTATCCCTGTCTCCCTCGCCCTGGATGAAGCCTTGGCTGTGGAAAGGTTAATGAAGTTGATACACGCAATCAGAAGAATAAAAACTGCAATAAGGCTGAAAATCCATACTACAATCACCGGCCCACGGGTCTCCCTGAAACCAAACTGTGCATGAAGATGGATGTCATGGAATGGAAAGACCATGAATTTCGTCTCCGTTTCGGGATAATACTCTAAGACAACATCTGTCAGCTTTTTGTTGACACCCTCAATATCCACACCCTTCCTGAGTTCGACAAACGTGTAGATTGAGTTGTTGCCCCATGATGTGCTGACAGCCCCAATTTCATGAAGGAAGGAATATGGTATCACACCTTCAAAACTAAAAACCGAGTTCTCCGGGATATCCTTCATCACACCTGTTACCATGAACTGGTACCTGTTTTCGACAGTGATTGTCTTACCGATGGGATTTTCATCTCCGAAATACTTGTCTGCAAGTTTTTTCGTAAGGACTATTGAATGAGGTGAAGTGAGGAGATTTTCCGGGTCGCCCAGCAACAGGGGAAATGTAAACATCCTGAAAAGCCCGGAATCAGAAGCAACTATCGAGGATTCAAAAAACACATTTTCACCCCTGCGGAAGAGAACACGAGGCATCCTGTTTACCCTTGCCTGATCTGCTATCTCTGGAATCTTCTCCTTCCACACCGGCCCGCTTGGATGGGGAGTGACGGTGACATGATACCTCTCACCGGAATAAAACTGATCCTCTTCAACACGGTAGATCATTTCACCCTTCTCATGGAACCTGTCATAACTGAGCTCATCCTGGATCCAGAGAAGGATTAGCAGTGATGCTGCCAGGCCAATCGCCAGACCAGTTATATTAATGAATGTAAAGGCTTTCTGCCGGGAAATGTTCCTGAATGTTACAAGGAAGAAATTGCGGATCATAGCTTTAACCTCTGGGTTCAGGGTAAAGACGAAAAAGAATCTGGCATGCTGCACCTGTTTATGCAGAACGGGTCATTCGGTCAGTTCTTTTCAACTGCTCTGCCTTTAATGGAGAATATGATCATAAGCAGGGTGGCAAGCGCTGACATTGCCGCACCGAACCAGAACGGCACACTTGAATTGACCCTGTCATAGAGAATGCCGGCAATAATGCTTGCGGGAAGAAGGGTTATCCCAAGCATGGCATTGTAGATACCCAGGGCTGTGCCCTTCCTTTTAGGATCAGTCATGTCTGCCACAAAGGCCTTCTGTATTCCGTCAGTGGCAGCTGAATACAATCCGTAGAGCGCAAACAGAATAATAAGTGCCCCCTCACCCACATTCATACCGAAAAAAAGATAAACTACCGCATATACGAGGAAACCTGCTATCAGCAGCTTCTCTTTTCCGATCCTGTCTGAGAGTGAGCCGGCAGGTATTGCAGCAATAACCGACACAACACTGGTTATAAGGTAGACGAGAGGTATGAAAGTGACTTTTATCCCTGATTCATTCGCCTTGACCAGAAGCAGCGCATCAGTCGAGTTGCCCAGGGTAAAAACAAATATGATTCCCAGAAAGAACCAATACCGTTTTGAAAAATCCCTGAAGCGAAAGCTTTTGATTAGTTCCGTTTTCTTTTTCCTCGCCTCCCTTATGCCGAATATGATGACGAAAATTCCTGCGATAGCGGGTATCCCGCCAAGAATGAATATCATCCGGTAGTTGCCGGGGAACAGGCTCAGTAGGGCGAAGGCAATCAGAGGCCCGGCAATGGAGCCGCTGTTATCCATTGCCTTTTGAAAGCCGAAACTCTTTCCGGTCTCGTTGTTGGTGACTGATGCAGCTATCAGACTGTCCCGCGGAGCTGTACGGATTCCCTTGCCGAATCTCTCTGCAAACCTGAAGATAAGTACCTGCATTGGTGAGATGACAATGGCATATAGCGGAAGAATGACTGCCGAGATGGCGTAGCCGATAAGCATGAATGGTTTGTTCCTGCCTGTCCTGTCACTCCAGAATCCCGACAAAGCCTTAATCAGCGAGGCTGTACTCTCGGCAACCCCTTCAATCAGTCCCAGGCTGGTCTTTGAAGCCCCAATCGACATCAGGAACATGGGCATAACCGAATAGATCATCTTGACCGAGGTATCAGTGAGAAAACTGGTCAGTCCGGTAAAGAGTATGTTTCTGTCGAAACCAAAGACTGTCAGATCGTTTCTTTCCGGTCCTGATGATAACCCTGTCTGAGTGTTACCTGCCATTTTTCCCATATCATGAAGCATGCCTCAATCCTTATCACCCTGTGTTCCGTTTATCTTCAGCAGCTTGAACAGTTCCACAACGGGTATAGGTGCAAGCGCCATCAAAATCACCATGATCCAATGCCATCGGTCCATGACAGCCAGGCTGAATGCCTCACGCACCGGTGGTACAAGAAGCACAATGAGTCCGATGAGAGCAGATACGAAAATGGCACCAATCAGAGGCTTGTTGTTCAGAGGGTTGAACAGGAAGGATGATTTCTCGTTGGAATGCAGGTTGCGGACATGCACCAGTTGTGCGAACATGAGAGTCACAAATGCCATCGTCCGACCCAATTTCTCACCGCCGTCGTGCAGACCCACTATATAAGACACCAGCGGAATAATCCCCACCATCAGTCCCTGGTACATCACGCGCCAGATCATACCCCTGGTCATAAAACCCTGCATTGTGTTGCGGGGCTTGCGGTTCATGATCCCCTTCTCGGGCGGATCAACGCTGAGCGCCAGTGCCGGGAGACTGTCAGTGACAAGATTGATCCACAGGATATGGATTGGCAGCAGCGGCATTCCCATATTGAATATTGAGGTCACCAGTATCAGGAAAATCTCACCCACATTGGTTGACAGCAGGTATTGTATGACCTTCAGTATGTTGTCATAGATCCTTCTACCTTCTTCCACGGCCGAGACGATGGTTGCAAAATTGTCATCGGTAAGTATCATATCAGAAGCGCCCTTTGCAACATCGGTACCAACAATGCCCATTGCAGCACCTATGTCTGCCTGTTTGAGGGCAGGAGCGTCATTGACACCGTCACCTGTCATTGCCACCACCTCACTATGTCTCTGCCATGCCTTTACAATGCGCACCTTGTGTTCCGGAGCCACCCTGGCATAGACCGAGAACCTTCTTACCGATTCCTCCAGTTCCTCATCACTCAGCTTCTCCAGTTCAGCTCCTGTAATTGACACATCTCCTTCCCGGTAGATGCCTATCTCGCGGGCTATGGCCAGAGCTGTGCTCTTGTGATCACCGGTGATCATGACAGCCCTTATACCTGCCGTCTTGCACTTTTTTACTGCATCAATTACTTCCGGCCTGGCAGGGTCAATCATCCCAAGCAAACCGGTGAAAATCAGGTTATTTTCCATCTGGCCTATTGTAACCTGCTGTGGCGCTTCATGGCAATCCTTGTAAGCCATGGCCAGCACCCTGAGTGCTGAATTTGCCATTTTTTCATTGGCTTCACGGATCTTTTCCAGGTCCTCCGGCCCCATGCCTCTGACTTCTCCCTGTATGATTATCCGGTCACAGACGCTGAGCACCTCGTCCAGGCCACCCTTTACATTGACCCTGGTCTCTTTCTCACCCATCCTGTTGACAGTAGTCATCCTCTTCCGTTCAGAATCGAAAGGAATCTCAGCCACCCTGGGAAAGCTACTTTCGGCTTCGTCCTTGTAAAAATCATACAGAACCCCGAAATCCAGCAGTGCCGTCTCGGTAGGATCACCAGTGAATGTAAACTTGCCGTCATCATTGACTTTCATTGTGGCGTCAGCACAAAGGACGGAGATGGATAGCAGCTTCTTCTCCTCATCATTGAGCACACTGCCCGGGGCACTCCTGTTGATGACATCATGCTTGTGATTGACATATGCCTCAACCACGGTCATCCTGTTTTGGGTGAGTGTTCCTGTCTTGTCGGAACATATTACCGTTGCACTGCCCAATGTCTCCACAGAGGGCAGGGTCCTGATAATCGCATTTCGCTTCACCATCCGCTGAACACCTATGGCCAGTACAATGGTTGACACTGCAGGCAACCCTTCCGGGATGGCTGCCACTGCAAGGCTCACTGCCGTCATGAACATGCTCATCACAGAGTTGCCGTAAAGCACCCCGACTCCGAATATCAGCGCGCAGATTGCCAGTGCCACTATCCCAAGCATCCTTCCGAGCTGGTTGAGCCTCCTGCTCATTGGAGTCTCTGTGTCACCTGCATGCTGCAACATATCAGCAATTTTGCCTACCTGGGTCTGCATCCCTGTTGCAACCACCACACCACGTCCCCGGCCGTAGGTTACCATACCGCTCGAGAAGGCCATATTTTTCCTGTCGCCAAGGGGAATGTCATCACCAACCAGCTTTTCAGACGTTTTGTCAACAGGAACGCTCTCTCCGGTAAGTGACGACTCCTGAATCTTAAGATTAACCGCCCCGGTCAGCCTGATATCAGCGGGAATGACAGCTCCGGTCTCGAGGATGACTATATCACCCGGAACAAGTTCCCTGGTGCTTACCTCGGTGACAGACCCGTTGCGTAGCACCTTCGAGAGGGGAGCCGCCAGTTCTTTCAGTGCCTCAAGCGATGTCTCCGCCCTTTTCTCCTGGACTGCCCCGATGAGGGCATTGACGATAAGGATACCCAGGATTATATATGTATCCAGGAGCCCTTCGCCTTCCAGAACCCCTACCACTCCGGAAATGGCTGCTGCCACCAGCAGTATTATGATCATGAAGCTCCGGAACTGCTCAAGGAACATCATGAGAAAGCTTTTTTTTGCTTTGGATTCTATCTGGTTGTAACCATACTGCTCCAGCCTTTTTCTAACCTCGGCCGCTGTCAGTCCGGATGATTCATTCGTTTCAAGTTCCCTGATAAGTTCACCGGCCTCCCTGTTGTAGAATTCTGCCATATTTTTACGCGTTCGGTATTTTTACCCGGTTTTTCCGGAGCCTGTAACTGGCAATCACAGGTCACGAAATTAGAAAATATTTCTGCGGTATCATAGAAACATCTTTGGCTCTCTTAAAGTCAGGGGCGGAAGGGAGGTGCCGGGTCAAAAGGTCACAGCAGCGGGGCGAGGCTTTTCTTCATATTGTCAAAATGAGATCCTTCCCAATATATCCTGTCACATTGCGGGCATCTCCTGAAACTTGAAAAATACCTTCGGGTATCAGCCAGCAGGCGGTCAGCGATCTCTTCCTTCCTTACCTCCTCAAGGATGGTGTTGCAGGAAATACACCTGGTGAACAGCTTTACATGATTCTTAAGCCTGTACCTCTCGAAAACCTCCCTTAACTGCTCATCATGATACTGAGACTTCACCTGGTAACCCTCAGTATCACCTGCAGCCTTCAGAAGAAGCCTGTCACGCGTCAGAATGATACGCTTCTCCAGGCGTGCTGTTTCAATTATTTCACGGTCTTCGAAAAAGGCACTGAAAAGTGTGTCAAAACCACACAGCCTGAGATATTTTGCAAGTCTTCCCAGGTGAACGTCAAGAACGAAGCTGAATGCCGTGTCTTTCTCATCAGAACTCATCATATAATGCTTATAGCCTTCCAACAACTATTTCTGTCAGATGATCGACAGACAGCTTTACCGGGTTGTTTTTCACATCTGACTGAGTCACTATTTCCGGTATATTTTCCTTTTCAAGACCGAGACTGCCCAGCCGGGGCATCCTCAGGCGGGATGTCACGGCGTGCAGGTAATCAATGAAGAAATCAATATACCAGTCGTCATTCTTTCCGGCAGTGTCAGCAAAAATCCTGCCCAGTGTTGCATACTTCGCCAGGGCAGCATAGATCCCGTCACCGGAAGAGTCTGCCCGGGCCGGCCCGGATTGTTCTAATCTCCGCAATTCCCGTATGTTCAACTCATTGGCCCGAGCCATCAGTGTACCGCAGACGACACCGTGAGGCATCTGATGCAAGGCGCCGATCGTTCCAGCCAGTCCGTGGACAGCCCCCAGTCCTGCATTAGCAAGGCACATGCCTGACATGAGGGCGGCAAATGACATGTCTGACCTTGCATTTATGTCATCCCCGTCAGTAAATGACCTGACCAGTGATCGGCTGATAGCCTCCATTCCCTGCATGGCGAGGGCGTCGGTAAATCCATTTGCCTTTGTTGAAAGGTATGCTTCCGCCAGTTGTGTGAAACAATCCATCCCTGCTGCCGCGGTTATCTCCGGCGAACAGCTCATGGTAAGGTCAGGGTCAATCAACGCAATATCAGGGACGAAGTTATCATGACGCAATGATCGTTTGAAACCACCCTTACCCACCTGCGAAATGACCGCGTTCCTAGTGGCCTCGCTCCCTGTCCCTGAAGTTGTGGGCACTGCAATGAACGGCACTTTTGATCCAGGGTGTTCACGGCTTCCGACCACCTCAAGGTAGTCAGTAACTGAACCGTCAACTGTCAGCATGGCGGAAATGGCCTTCCCTGCATCCATGACACTTCCTCCGCCAATTCCTGTCACGAGTGAAATCCCTGATCCCTTCATGCGGCTTGCTGCTTCATCAATCAGGGAGGGGGACGGTTCCCCGGCGACAGGGAAATGACAAATATCAGTTCCTCGTTTGATGAGCTGCTCACGAAGACGGTCTGCCCGCGGGGATTCCGCAAATGACTTCGCACCGGTCACAAGAAGAATCCTTCTGCCGTAACCAGCAGCCAGATCAGGAAGTTCTTCAAGAGTTCCGGTCCCGAATATTACCCGTGGCACTCTTGCCAGGCTGAACGGTTTCACCATGATGACCTGTCCGCAGGTTCAACAACATCATACCTGGTACCCCTCCGCGGTTCCGCCATCCAATCCTGAACCGTGTCCCTCCATTTAAGGTAGTGAGGAGTCTCCTTATGCAGTCTGACAGCCTCTTCGGATTCAAAGACTTCATAGATCATAAACCGGCAGGGGTCATCAGCCTGCTGTAACACGTCAAACCTTATGTTCCCCGGTTCCGTGACCGTTCCCCTGTGGTTTTCAGCAATTGCCTCCAGGAATTCAGCCACCCTGTCTGGCAGTACATTAACATGAACACACGTGACTATCATTTGTCTCCTCCAAAAATTTATCTCCCGGTTACAAAATTAAAGTTTTACACTATTCCCGGTAAGATCTCAGACAACGTCCGGGTTATGCAATAACTTCAATACCACGGTACCTGCAGGCAAGCCTCATGTTTTCAGAATGGTCTCCCTCCAGCATAAGCAGGTGATTGCCAAGGGGTCTTTCCTTCAGTGCCTTAATTGCATCACGGGGCAAAGTTATTTCCACCTGTGTACGACATGCATTGGTCAGGCGCGGCCTGCCTTTGACCCTCCCCCCGGCAATAAAAACCCTGTCAAGCGTGTCTGAAAACCTGAAGAGTGTCACTTCTGACGCATTAATTCTGCCATCAACTGCCAGCGACCAACCGGTCTCATAGTGTGAAGGAAGCTCAACATCGCTTACAAAATCAAACGGGGCGGTACAGTGTGAAAGGATCAGGGTGGTGTCTGTCAGAAGCGTTGTATTGGCCATCCATGGCACCCTGCCCGTAAGGGCTTTACCGGCCATCATCCCGGCCATGGAGGCAAGGTCACCTTCACATGCCGCCACGATACCTTCAGCGTTAAGCTGTGCCAGGGCCAGGCATGCCGTTACCCTCCGCTCCTGTACCAGACTGAAGCACTCCACCCCTAATGCATTCAGGTTGCCGTCAGAGATAACCCTGCGTAAAAGGGTCAGCACCCGCGCAGCATCCTCAAGACCATCCGGATCCTGGCCCCTGAACCGGTTGAGCAGGCCAGTATCAGGCTCCTCATTACTAAAATCAGGCAGCTCCTTCCATGGTACGCCTGCAAGCTCAACTCCAAAGCGCTTACGCATGGTCTCAGCAGATACATCCGAAGCCACCAGCCATTCTGATACGGTACCAATAAGGCCGGCCCTGGCGCCGTTGATTTTCTCCCAAACTCCGGCTGATATTCTCCATCTGTCTATGAGACCCGACTCTGCAGCATCAACAGCATCAGACAATACCGCAATCCTGTTGTGATTCACCATCCAGGCCATCACCTCCGTTGCTGCAGCATATGCATTATTCCCCCTTATAGCGAGCAACAAAACCGGCCTTTCCGTGGCTGACAACTCTATGGCCCTTCTCTCCGAGCCTCCGCTCATAAAAAGAATAATATCGGGACTGCTGTCAGTCATGGAATATTTTACCCCCGGCAGCAATCGAAGCAGATAATCCTTTGCCTCTGCAGGGGCTGTGTCAATTGCTCCCCTGTGCGCAGTCCATGCTACCCTGAGGGTATATTCATCATCATTTCCTCTGCCGATCATTGCTTTTGTTCTGATTACATTATTGTCCTAAAATAGCAGAAATTCAAATATGCAGGGTTTAATCGTCAGTCCCTGCCCGCCTGGTTCAATTCATACAACCTCCCGGTTCCGTACATAATGCCACCCCTCATTGCACAGGATTCGGCATGATTTTTATTGTGAAAATTACATCAGGCCCGATAAATTGATCATAATTTTTATATTTACGGGCTGATTACAGAAAAATATATTGACTAATCCGATAAAAAAGCAGAAAATGAAAACAAAGATTCTGGTTTCAATAGCTTGTATTTTAGCACTTCACAGCCTGAGCCTCAATTCGCAGGACCGCAATGAGGTGATCACTGTATACAATGAAGGAGCTAAAGCGATGCAGACTGATGTTCCGGCTGCCATAGCTGCCTTTGAAAAGGTAATCACGCTTGCCGACCAGGTTGGAGAAACCGCCAATGACCTGAAGCAGAAGGCTGTACAGGTATTGCCAGGACTTTATTACAAACAGGCAGCAACAGCCTATAATGAGAAAAAAACTGCATCTGAAATAATTGCAGCCTCCAAACTGGCCGGTGCAATGGCTGAAAAGTACGGAAGTAAAACCCACGGTGACAATTCTAAGAAGATCCTTATAAATGGATATTATAAGCTTGCTACAGATTACTTCTCTGCAAACGACTATGACAATGCGATGCTTGCCTTTGACAGTGTGCTCGCACTTAACTCTGACCATATTGCCTCAATTTATAATAAAGCGCTTATTTACAGGAACCGCGATGATGCTGATTCATATGAGCAGACCATTGACCTCTTTCTTGGCAAACTTGATCCCGTAAAGGATGCGGATAAAGCCACCCAGGCAAAAGGGTCTGCCCTTGAATATTTCCGTGCAGCCGGATCAAAAGCCAACAGCGCAAATAACCTTGACGAAGCCCTGACCCTCTTAACCAGAGCAGCAAAATATGGCGACGACAAAACGCTGTTCTACTTCTTCGCCGATGTTTACAATAAGCAGAGCAACTTCAGCGAGGGAGCTGCCTTTGCCCAGAAGGGTCTGGATCTTGAGACCGGTGATGCAGAAGACAAGGCTATGTTCTACTACCAGCTTGCCGTGGCACAGGTTGGACAGGGTAATACCGCCGCAGCATGCGAATCCTTCAAAAATGCCCAGTACGGCCCGTTTGCTGAAGCTGCAAAGGCTCAGCGGACGAACCTGAAATGTGAATAAGAGCCACACCTAAAAGCGGGTTTCCTGAGTATTAGAAGTACCCTGCCGGTCTCCGGCAGGTTTTTTTTTCCAGTGCCGAAGTAAAAAAATCCGGCCATGCAGCGGATTAATCCTTTTGACGTCTTTCAGATGACATTCAGGTGTAAAAAAATCATCCGCATATGCTTAAGAATTTTCTCCTTCACACAATCAGGAATATGAAAAAACAGGGCGGTTATGTCATGCTAAACATGGCAGGCCTTGTGGTAGGGATCACCAGCTTCCTGTTCATAAGCCTATACGTAATCCATGAACTGAGCTATGACCGGTTCCATTCCAACTATGAGAATATCTACAGGTTAAAAGTAGTTGGCCGGATGGCGGGAAGCGAACTGAACCAGGCTGTTACGGCAGCCCCTATGGCCCAGGCAATGCTGAATGATTACCCCGAAATCATCAGGGCAACCAGGTTAAGGAATATGGGCGACTGGCTGATAGGCTACGGAGAGAACCGGTTCAATGAGGATGGTGTAATCTTTGCCGATTCCACATTCTTCGATGTCCTTGATTTCAAACTTATTAAGGGTGATCCGGCCACTGCCCTGGTCAGGCCCAGGTCGATGGTCATGTCTGAGGAATTTGCGCAAAAATACTTTGGCAGTGCGGATCCGATCGGACAGCGGGTGACAATGGAATCTGACACAGTGCTGTACACGATCACGGGAGTCGTTGAGAATGTGCCGGATAATTCACATATAAAATTTGATATGGTGGCCTCAATGAGCACTTACCCTCAAATGGCCAACAACCAGTTCTGGATTGCACATAACTTTTACACATATATTGTTACAACAAACGGGACGCAGAAGGATGCCCTTCAGGAAAAACTGCAGGAGATGGTAATCAAATACGTCGGACCACAACTGCAGGAGGCTATCGGTCAGTCAATAGATGATTTCAGGAACGCCGGCAATGACTTCAGCTATGTACTTGAACCCTTGAAAGATATTCATCTCAAGGGAGCCACCCAGTATAACGTTGAACCACCCGGTTCTCTCAGTACGGTTTATATTTTTGCTGTCATCGCGATCCTTATACTCGTGGTTGCCGTCATAAACTATGTAAACCTGGCAACAGCAAAATCAGCAGGAAGAGCCAAAGAGGTTGGTGTAAAGAAGGTTGCCGGAGCAAGCAGAACAGGGCTTATCACGCAGTTCCTGGGTGAGTCGGTGATACTGGCTGCAATAGCAGGAATTATTGCCTTTCTGCTGGTGATTGCACTCACTCCTCTTTTCAATCAGCTTATAGGAAAAACCCTTTCGGTGGAACTGACAGGTTTTAACGGCATCCTGTTTATCGCAGGGCTGATAGTTTTAACAGGACTGGCGGCCGGTTTTTACCCGGCAATGGTGCTGGCTTCATTCAGGCCCGCAGAGGTTCTCAAGGGAACACTTAGCCCCGGATCAATGTCAAAACGGCTCAGAGGTATCCTTGTTGTCTTTCAGTTTGCAGTGGCAATAGTCATAATTATAGGCTCAATCATCGTATACCGTCAGTTGAACTTCATGACCAGAAAGGATCTTGGCTTTGACAAGGAAAACCTTATCGTCATAAAGAGATCCGATGCCTTCTGGAGACAGAGGGAGACATTCAGAAACCAGGTAATGCAGATTGACGGGGTTGTAAATGCCGGTTTCTCAAGGCAGGTGCCTGGCATGGACTTCAGCAACAATGCATTCTTCCGTGATGATGACCCTGACAAAAACACATACCTCCTGCAACAGGCCTGGGTCAGCTTTGATTTCCCGCAAACCCTTGGGGTAAAACTTGCTAGCGGCCGGTTCTTCTCAAGAGATTATGGTACTGACTCAACGTCAGTGCTGATAAATGAAGCTGCAGTCAGGTTGCTGGGTCTCAAGGAACCCGTTGTGGGTCAGTATATTTTGCAACCTGCAGGCCCGCAACAGTTTCAGAGATACCAGATCATCGGGGTAATGAAAGACTTCAATATCACCTCAATGCACAAGGCAATCGACCCGGTTTGTTTCTCAGTCCTGTTCCCGGGCGGTGGCGACCAGTTTGCATCTGTGAGGCTTTCGGGAAAGAACCTTCCTGCAACACTCGCAGAAATCGAAAAGAAATGGAAGGAATTTACTCCCACTCAGCCATTTGAATATGAATTCTTTACAGATTCCTGGAACAAACTATATGCTTCCGAAATGAAGACAGGACGCATTTTTATCCTCTTTTCCATGCTGGCAATTTTCATTGCCTCAATCGGCCTGATCGGTCTGGTTGCCTTCATGACCAATAAAAGGACAAAGGAGATAGGGATACGGAAGACCTACGGGGCATCTGTTCAGGTTGTTCTGAACCTGCTGGTAAGAGAAATAGTTATTCTTATCCTGATATCATCCCTGATCGCATGGCCTCTTGCATGGTTCGGATCAAGATTCTGGCTCGAAGGTTTTGCCGA
>CAYYEH010000015.1:0-19700 GCA_964470815.1 uncultured Rikenella sp. | reverse complement strand
TCGCATGGCCTCTTGCATGGTTCGGATCAAGATTCTGGCTCGAAGGTTTTGCCGATAAGGCCGCCGTCAGTCCGCTTATTTACCTGATCGCGACGATTGCGGTGCTTATCATCGGGTTCCTCTCTGTCAGCTACCAGACCATCAAGGCAGCAGGATATAGTCCGGCCAATGCGCTGAGGATACAGTAAATGTGAACGGAACTGATGATTGCCCCAGCGATTGCCTGAACCGGCATCACCTTAACTTATCCTTGCCTGAATCTCTCCGATAATATCCTTGTACGTGTTAAGAAGACGATCCCATTCCTTGAAATTCTCATCCTCCTTGACGCTGCTACCCGGTACTATGCTTTCCTCGCTGACGATTTTTATTACATAACGTAACGGGTTGGTATTTCCAAGCTTTACGATACACCTGGTCCGTATTGTTTTGCCGTTGCCGAACATCTTGACATTCCATGCGGTCCTCAGGTATCCTGTTACCGGATCGCTGATTTCTATTACATCGAACTTCTCCATTACTATCTGGCCTATAGTTTTCCATGCGATTTCATTTCCGAGGTTCGAATTAACCGGGATAGAGAAATTCACGTTGGCCTGATCACTTCTTATTGAAGAAAGCCACGCCTCGTCTTCAGGAAGCCTGATATGATCAGTTACCGGAGGCTCACTCATGTTCGCCTTATTGCAATATGATTTCTTGTTTGTATCAAATCCGTCTTTCATCACTTCGATTTCGGCGCACTGGTCACGCTTGACGAGAAGGGTATAGCTTCCCTTGCCCACCGCCCTGCCATCTACTTTTATGGCAGCATCTTCAGGTGTGGTGTTGATCTGAATAATCCTGTCCCTGAGTGATATCTGCTCTGTTATCGGGGGCAACCCCACCTCGGGCTTGTTGCAGTACGATTTTTCCACCGGAGCAAATCCGTCCTTTGTGACTTTCATTGTGATGCAACTCCCTTTTGGCACTATAATCTCCGCTGAAGTCTCTCCGCTCTTTTTGCCATCTGCAAAAATCTCACATCCGGGTGGCTCAGCAATTATCTTTATGAGTCTGTCTGTAAGCTCAATATTTTCCTTGACGGGAGGCTTCTCGGTGTTCTCCATGTTATAGTATGACCGCCTTACCGTCTGATACCCCTCACCTCTTACTTCCACATTCACCATCGCGTTGTTCTTCACCACAACCTCTATCTCCTCACCACCCTTTCCGATGTATTCATTTTCAGCATATACTTCTGTAGTATTTGGCGATGACACAATCTTAACAATCCTGTTTTCAAGGACCACGTTCTCCGTCAGAACCGTGTTGTTCGCCCTGGTATATGATTTGACAAATGGCTCAAAGCCCTCTTTCCAGATTTTGACGGTGTAAATCTCGTCAGAACCGATTTTCAGCTCATAGGAACCCTGTGCGAGAAGTGTAAACTCATTGTTCTTTTCAAGAAATATTTCAGCATCAGGGGGAACTGTACTGAAAATCACCTTCTTCTGAGCTGTCATGGAGAAAGTACATGACAGAATCAGGATTACCGTTAAACATGGTAGTCTTTTCATATCGGGGGAATAGTTTAGTGTATGGTCTTAGTCGGAACCAGTTTTACCATTATAAATTTACTAAATATAATTAATCACCTTATGCCGGCCATGAAAAATAAAAGTGTGTAAAAACCTAAAAGATAAGATTCCAGCATCGCCATGACTGCTTCCGGAGCGCCAGCTCAGCCATGCATGTGACTGATGCCTTTTGCCAGGCATTTTTAATTGAAGAAAAGAAGAGGAAAACAGTATAGAAAAATTTTATAAAGATTCTTCCATATAATGTTGTTGAAAACAAAATTCTCTTACTTTTGCTGTCACTTTTTTAAGAAACAAACAGGAATACATAATGAATATTCATGCAAAATCCATGAAACATGCAGGGAAGAAACCTCACCGGTAATGAGGGATTTTGTGTAACAATCTAAGGCACGAATCTCAGGTTCGTGCCTTATTTTTTGAAATGAAACCCGTGAACAGGAAATGGTAACAGAAGAACTGGCAGAAATTATGAGAATTGATTCAACCTCCGGAAAGGAGGCTGACCTTGCCCGGTACATCGCAAATAATTTTCATGTTCCAGGGGCAACCCTTGAAATACAAGATGTTGGAGACGGATCCATCAACCTTTTCTATAAATGGGGCACACCTGAAATCATCTTCTGTACCCACCTTGATACTGTGCCTCCTTTCATACCTCCCGTTGCTGAAAGCGCCCGTATTTCCGGAAGGGGGGCCTGCGATGCAAAAGGACAGATAATCACAGTACTGAATGTGTGCAGGGATTTATACCATGAAGGTGAAACCAACTTCGGCCTCCTGCTTGTCTCGGGAGAGGAGACCGGTTCCACCGGGGCAAGGGCAGCGAACAACCTCATTAAGGGTTGCAGGTATGTCATAATCGGAGAACCTACTGAAAACAAACTCATTAAAGCAGGCAAGGGAATCCAGCTATACGTGGTGCAGATCAGCGGCATGAGCTGTCACTCCGGTTACCCTCAGTTTGGTGACGATGCCATTGAGAGAATGAGGCAGTTCCTGAACAGGCTGGCCGCCGCAATATTTCCTTCAGATCCGGTTCTGGGCTCAACAACTTATAACATCGGACAACTTTCTTCAGAAAATGCATATAATGTTCTTCCTGACCTGGTGAGCTTTAAAATCTATTTCAGGACTACTCCAGCCTCTTCCGGTTTGATAGAAAAGGTCCTGAAGAATATTGCTGATGACAAAACCACCATCACCAAAACCAGGGAGGACAAGCCGTTCGAATATTACTATGCTGAAGGATTCGAAAGTGATATTGTGGCCTTCGGCTGCGATGGCCCATGCCTGACCAACCTCGGAAAAATCCTCCTCTACGGTCCTGGCAGCATCAGGTCAGCTCACACTAAAGATGAGTTCATCAATATAGCTGATATTGAAAAAGCTGTAATCGACCTTAAACAATTATACAAAACACTAAAAAAGGAAATCAGTCCGGAATGATAGTGATGAAATTTGGCGGAACATCCGTAATGGATAGTGAAGCAGTTGAGAGACTTATAAGGATTGTAAGCAGTAATAAATCTCAGAAACGTGTTGTGGTAGTATCTGCCCTTGCAGGGGTGACCGATACGCTGATAAAGGTTGCCCGGCATGCGGCAGAAGGTCAGGCCGGAAAACCGGTGAACCTGCCTGAAGCAGCTGAAGGGAAGCACCTTGATTCGACAGATGAGGCATCAGTACTTATTTCCGGACTTGAGCACAGACACCTTCTGATGGCTGAGGAGTTGCTGGAAGGAAACGATGTTTTGCTCAGGGAGGCAACCGATACTGTAAAACAGCTTTTTACAAAACTTAATGAGATTGTGAGGGTTATATCTGTACTGGAGGAACTGTCGGATATGTCGATGGCAAGAATCCTCTCATATGGAGAGATGCTATCCTCTTCAATTATCTATAAGGCAATGCTTAAATCAGGCCTGCGATGCGCCTTTGCGGATGCCAGGAGCATGATTGTCACTGACGGAAAACATTTGAAGGGTGAACCACAGACAGATATTATCTGCCGGAAGGTTCCGGAACTGCTGGAAAGGGAGTTCCTGAATAATGATGTTGTCATTACCCAGGGATTTATTTCGGCCACCTCTGAAGGTATTGGCACCACTCTGGGAAGAGGCGGATCTGATTACTCCGCTGCTCTTATCGGCATGGCAGCAAATGCCACTGAGATCCAGATCTGGACTGACGTCGACGGGGTCCATACAACTGATCCGAGAAAAGTCAGTAAAACCCGTAGTATATCAGTTATGTCATTCAGCGAAGCGGCAGAGCTGTCATTTTTTGGGGCCAAGGTCCTGCACCCTGCAACCATACAGCCTGCCGTGGAAAAGAATATCCCGGTACGGGTGCTCAACTCAAAGCAGCCGGACAGACCGGGTACGCTTATCCTGAAAGATGATGAGGTTCATGAAAACGGAGTGAGGGCTATTTCTTTCAAGGAAAACATAACTGTAATCAATATCTTCTCAATGAAGATGCTGAATGCCTTCGGCTTTCTTACCCGGCTGTTCGAGGTATTCGGAAAATACGGAATATCGGTTGACCTTATAAGTACATCCGAGGTAAACGTCTCTCTGACAGTAGATTCAGAAAGCAACCTGGATGACATTGTTGCAGACCTGTCAAAATTTGCCGTAGTATCGGTGAGCAGGGAAAAATCACAGGTCTCCGTCGTGGGGAAAAACCTGAAGGAGACAAAAGGTCTTGCAAAAAGAATCTTCGGTGCGGTAAGCGATTACAACATAACAATGATAAGCCAGGGGGCATCTGATATAAATATTAGCTTTGTTGTCAATAAAGGTGATCTGTCATCTGTGGTGGGTGCTTTGCATAAAGAATTTTTTGAATCATGATACCTGCATTGGCAGTAACTAACAAAGAGGATTTATTTTACTATTTCCTGTAAGTTCCATTCTTCCGATAAAATATAAATCAAATTGTCGCATGAACATTGTAATATCAGGATACGGGAAGATGGGAAAGGAGATCTTTTCCATCCTGCAGGAGAGAGACGACATTACTCTCTTTACAACGGACGACATATGCGGATTTGAAAAGGCAACAGCGTCAGAGTCGGTCTGCATCGATTTCACAACTCCGGAAGCATTCCGAAAAAATTATCGATTCATTGCCGACAGTTTCAGGGCGGCCGTTATCGGAACCACCGGCTGGAACGATATAAAGGAGGAAGTTACCGGCTATTTCAGGGAGAGAGGTACGACAATGATCTATGCCTCCAACTTTTCCATCGGGGTGAACATCTTCTTTGAGATCGCCCGGATATCGTCGGCTATTCTGGCCTCATCAGGCAATTATGATCCCTATATAACCGAGCTTCATCATAAATTCAAGCTTGACTCCCCATCAGGCACGGCCGGTACAATCAGGGACATAGTTGAGAAGGAGACTGGTAAAAAGTGTTCGGTGCAATCGGTCAGGTGCGGCTATATACCGGGAACCCACAACCTGGGTTTCGAGTCCGAAGTTGACCGGATAGTGCTTACGCACGAAGCCTTTTCAAGAAGGGGCTTTGCTGCCGGAGCTGTTCAGGCCGCATACTGGACTTCCGGGCTGGAGGGTGTATTTGATTTCAGAGAAATATTAAGGGAAAATTTCGATAAAAGACTGAACAATGAGAGAGATTAGAGGATGTGGCACAGCGCTGATCACACCATTTGATGAATATTATGAGGTTGACTGGGACTCTTTCGGCACACTGGCCCGGAGGCAGCTGGATGCAGGGATCCATTTCCTGGTTCCGCTCGGAACAACAGGAGAAACACCATGTCTGGAAGAATATGAGAAGGAGAAACTTCTTGAAACCACAATGGAGATTAACGATGGCAAAGTTCCTGTGGTGGCAGGTGCCGGTTCCAACTCAACAAAAAAGGTAATAACCAACATATCAAGCCTTTCAAAATACAATCCCGATGCCTTCCTGGTTGTGGTTCCATATTACAACAAACCCACGCAGGAGGGTATATTCCAGCATTTCAAAACCATCTCTGAATCAACCTCGACTCCTCTGATCCTGTATAACATTCCCGGCAGGACCGGCACCAATATGACTGTGGAGACAACACTCAGGCTGGCTGAGATTGAAAACATCATCGCCGTCAAAGAGGCCTCGGGCAATTACGAACAGATCAGTGAACTCATCCGCCTTGCCCCGTCCGGATTTTCAGTCCTCTCAGGAAACGATGATGTGACTTTTCCGCTTATGTGCACCGGCGGTAAAGGGGTCATAAGCGTTGCTTCCAACATCGCCCCTTCCCCTATTGTGAAAATGACCGGCCTTTTATCAGAGGGACGAACGGAAGAGGCAGCAGTTCTGCACCACAGGCTCATGCCACTCTTTAAGGCCTGTTTTGTTGAAAGCAACCCAATTCCGGTTAAATCGGCGCTGGCACTCAAAGGCCTCGTAAAGAACAGGCTGAGGCTGCCATTGACAAGCTCTTCTGAACAGACTGACAGGCTAATGGAGAGAATTATGGAAGAGCTCGCGGAACTTTAAAAGTTAAAATCAACAGGTTATGAAAAACATTTCAGAACTGAAGGCCGAATTTGAAAAGATTGCCGGTTCCGGAAACCCGGAAAGGTCACTGGCTTTTTTCTATGAAGTCAGGGAAGCACTCGAGAGTGGTCAATTGAGAGTGGCATATAAAAGTGAGGGTGGATGGGTGATCAATTCTTGGGTAAAGAGCGTGATCCTGTGGGGTTTTAAATACGGAGTCCTGAAGGAATACCGGGGCGAACCTCTCTCTTTCCGTGACAAGAACACCTATCCTGTCAGGTCCTTCAGACCGGATGACGGTATCAGGGTTGTTCCAGGAGGCACCTCGGTAAGGAGCGGTGCCTATGTGGCTCCCGGAACGGTGATTATGCCTCCATCCTATGTTAACACCGGAGCTTATATTGACAGCGGATGCATGATTGACTCGCATGCACTTGTAGGTTCATGCGCACAGATCGGCCGTAACGTGCACATCTCGGCCGGTTCACAGATAGGAGGAGTACTGGAACCTGTCAATGCGATGCCGGTGATCATTGAGGATAATGTTTTTGTGGGCGGCAATTGCGGGATTTATGAAGGGGCAATTATCGGGGAGAGAGCCGTGATTGGAACAGGTGTTATAATCAACGGTTCAACCCCTGTTTTTGACAATACCACCGGAGAGTTTCTCAGAAAGAGTGAATCCACACCCTTGAGCGTGCCGGCCGGTGCAGTTGTGGTTGCAGGAAGCAGGCCCGTGAGAAACGGCCCCGGAAGTGACCAGGGGATACACCTCTATTGCCCGGTGATAATCAAATACAGGGACCAGAAGACCTCCGCATCAACTGCACTGGAGGAATTGCTGAGATAGAATCCAGAAATCCGGGGCAACGGATCTACACACTTCACAGGGATTAATAACTGCGTTCAGAAGTTAATTCGCACCCCAAGTGAAAGTACTCCTGAACTGGGGTGATCAACCGACGGAATTTTATCAAGCCTGGAATAAAACTGCACGGAAGCCTCCCGGGTTGTCCGGTTTATTTCGTTGTAAAAAGATTCGAGTGAGTCAACTCTGACCTGATATGAACTTATGTAAACTGATTCTGAAAACTTCGTCAAATCAGGTATTACCGCTTCAAGCTTTTTATCCTGCCGCTGCAAACAAACTTTCAGCTCAGTTCTAAAAAAAAAAGCTCCTCCCGCTGTGCGGGAAGGGCTTCCTTTCTGTAGCGAGACGGAGAATTGAACTCCGGACCTCATGATTATGAATCATGCGCTCTAACCAACTGAGCTATCTCGCCA
The DNA here is from genome assembly GCA_964470815.1 of uncultured Rikenella sp. Lineage (GTDB taxonomy): Bacteria > Bacteroidota > Bacteroidia > Bacteroidales > VadinHA17 > SR-FBR-E99. The sequence continues at coordinate 12,317 of CAYYEH010000015.1, read as the reverse complement.
TCTCCCTTCACAGGGCTTGTTTTCGAGGCTGCAAATATAAATATTTTTTCATTTTGACCGGCAAACTTTTTCTTTTCAGCTATTATTTTTATATTGCATGAGACTCTCCCTCAGACATGAGATCAAGATACGAAATCGAGTACACCCTCAACACCCCCGTACGAGTGCTCTACGACAGGTTAAGCACACCCGAAGGTCTTTCGGAATGGTTCGCCGATAATGTTACTGTAGACGGTGACATATTCACGTTCCATTGGAACAAGACAGAGGCCAGGGCACGCCTTGTCTACACCAGGGAGAACAAAGCGGTTAAATTCGAATGGCTCGATTTCCCTGACACAGAATCAAACTTCTTTGAGTTCCGTATCGTTATCCATGAACTTACCAATGACACCGCACTCCTGATCACTGACCACGCCGAGGAGGATGAGGTGGACGACGCCCGCGACCTGTGGGATACACAGATATCCTATCTCAGAAAGGTGCTCGGCCTTACCGACTGAAAGAGCTTTGCATCTTTCTTAAAAATAACGTACGTTTGCACCACACCCGAGACAATGAAGAAGATCGATCTGTTCATGATAAGATCGTTTATAGGACCGTTAATCCTGACGTTCTTTATCGTGCTCATAATCTTCATCCTCCAGTTCCTGTGGATGTATGTAGATGAACTCGCGGGAAAAGGCCTCGAACCAAGGGTGCTTGCGGAGCTCCTCTTCCAGTTCTCCCTTACATTCGTTCCCCTATCCCTTCCTCTGGCCATCCTCCTCGCATCACTCATGACATTCGGTAACCTCGGAGAGTTCCTGGAACTCACTGCCCTCAAGTCAGCCGGCATACCATTGCAACGGATAATGTTGCCGATATTCATTTTCGCAGCTCTCCTCGCCGCAGGATCATACCTCTTCGCTGATTATGTCCTTCCTATATCAACCCGGAAGGCAAGAACCCTCCTGATGGACATCCGCAGGATGAGACCCGAACTGAATATCCAGGCAGGCACATTCTACAACGGTATCGACGGTTTCAGCATCAAGATCACCGACAAGGACCCCGAGACCAACCGCCTCGACGGAATATATATCTATGACCACCGCGAGGGAATCGGAAATACCTCCGTCATCCACGCAGATTCAGGATACATGAATGTGACAGCTGATGAGAGCGGTCTCATTCTCACTCTCTTCAATGGCTATGCCTATAAGGACATTGAAGAAAAAAACGTGCCCCAGGACAAGCGGAAATACCCTTTCAGACGAGACAGGTTCACTGAACAAACCATGGTGATTGAACTGACAGGATTCGGCCTGAACAGGTCGGCAATGGATATCTACCGTTCCAACTATGCCATGCTCAACACGGCCGACCTGACGTTCTTCATAGACTCCCTCTCCACCAGGTTCAGCTCAAGAACAAATGCATATTACTCTGAGTTCAAGCAGACAAGACTGATGACTCCCGGACAGTTCTACTACCCTGTAAACACTCTGGAAGATGACACTGCTGCAGTATGGAAAACAGAGAAGTTCAATACCAGGGCTATCTTTGACACTCTGAGCTTCATGGACAAGAACACCACCATCAGTCGGGCCCTCAGCTTCGCCCGTGAGGGTACTTCCTTCATGACAGAGAAAAGCGAGGCACTGATTGCCGAGGCAAAGAACCTGAAGAAGTACGAAGCCGAAAAGTACAAACGGTTCACCCTTCCCCTGGCATGCCTGGTATTCTTCTTTATCGGAGCTCCGCTGGGAGCGATAATCAGAAAGGGAGGACTCGGAACCCCGGCAGTTATCTCCGTGCTTTTCTTTGTGTTTTATTACGTGATTTCCCTCTCAGGTGAGAAATTTGCCAAAGAACTGATAATCAGTGTCCCCCTCGGCATGCTGGCCTCCACTATCATCCTCCTGCCAATAGGGGTGTTCCTCACTTACAAGGCCACAACCGACGCTGCCATAATGAATGCCGAAACATATATACTGTTCTTCAGGAAGATAGGGGCTTTCTTTACCGGCATTAAGCCTGAAAAGGATGATGAGGATACTGGCACTCGCGCCTAGGCCTCCGTGGCCCGAACACGACGGCGGGACGGTTGCGACGGTGAGATGCCTCCGGGGACTGGCAGCCGCAGGAGCTGAGGTGACACTCCTCTCAATGAGAACTGAGAAGCACCACCCCAGACGTGATTCAGCCGGTGAAAAACCATACCGGTACCTGACTGATTACAGGGAAATACTTATCAACACCCGGATCAACCCCCTGTCAATGGCTCTTAACTTCTTTTTTTCCGGTAACCCATATGACCTGGCACGGTTCAGGTCAAATAGATTTTCTGAAGCGCTGTTCTCATTACTCAGAAACACTAAGTTTGACATCATTCATTGCGAAGGGCTTGCCTTTGCACAATATCTTGATGAGATAAGGAAGTTTACTACTGCACCGGTTGTGCTTCGCGCACACAACCTTGAACACCGCATCAGGGAAATGATGGCGGCCTCGGAACAGTCACGAGTCCGTAAATCTTACCTCTCAAACCTTTCCCAAAGGCTGATGAAGCAGGAAAAGAAGGCAGCACTCAGGTTTGATGCCATAGTACCCATAAGTGAACCTGACACCTGGTGGTTCTCATCAGCAGCACCGGCAAAACCTGTCTTCATGTCAGTTACCGGCGCATATGACATCGGGTATTTGCCTGAACCTGAAACGGGGAATCCACGGGTGGGATTCATCGGATCAATGAACTGGAAACCAAATGAAGAAGGAATAAGGTGGTTCGTTGAATCGGTCTGGCCATCCGTTTTGAAGAAAATCCCCGATGCAACACTTCATATTGCCGGAAAGGGACTGAGCCGGCATGATTGCTTCATCCCAGGCGGTCATAACATTTGCAATGAAGGAGAACCTGATGACGCACGTCACTTCATGGCTTCAAACCATGTCCTAATTTCCCCTCTCTTCTCAGGAAGCGGAATCAGGATTAAGATAATTGATGCCATGAGCACCGGAAGACCCGTCGTGGCAACAACTGTTGCCGTAGCCGGACTTAAGGCCGTGAACGGCAGGGATATTGCTGTAGCAGATGACGCTAATTCCTTCAGTGACGCTGTAGTGAAGTATCTGCTGGACCCGGCACTGAGGTCCGTTACAGGAAAAGCGGCAAGCGCCCTGGTAGGGACTGAATATGACAACCGCACCCTTACTGAACAATTGTATGAGTTTTATAAAGAACTGACCCGTGGCCGCTGAAATACTGTTGACAACCGTGGCTTTCCTGCTCGGATGGACCTACATCTTCTACCCGGCGATGGTTATCATGCTGGCCCGGCTTAAGAAAAAGAGGAAGACATTGCCGGAGATGAAGCGGATGACAGTGCCGGATGAAAATACCGGAGATGAAACCGTCCCTTTCGTTTCCGTTGTTATGTCTCTTTATAATGAAGAGAAGATCATTGAGGCGAAGATTCTCAGTATGCTCGGTTCCGACTATCCCTCCGAAAAGCTGGAGTTCCTCATAGGATCAGACGGTTCAACTGACTCCACAGATTCACTGGTGATGAACCTTGCCTCTGCGAATGGCAGTATCAGGCTTATCCGCTGTTCGGAAAGAAAAGGGAAACCGGCGATGCTTAACCATCTTGCCTCATTGGCAACAGGTGAAATCCTTGTGGTGACTGATGCCAATGTGATCTTCACACCGCAAACGGTAAGGCGACTGTCTGAAGGCTTTAAAGACTCCCTCACAGGCCTTTGTGATGCAACTGTTTCCCCGGACCGCACCAACAGCAAAGGCATTACACGGCAGGAGAACTTATACGGGAGATTTGAAACAAATCTCAAGAGAGCCGAGGGTGACCTCTGGGGTGCCATGCCCGGGCCATATGGTGGCTGTTACGCGATACGCCGTTATCTCTTCCCGGCACTGCCGGAAAATATCCTGGTTGATGACCTCTATGCTGGCCTTTCAGTACTTGGAGAGAACCACAGGTCGTTCAATATCCCTGACGCCGTGGTCTATGAAGACACCCAGCCTGAAATGATGGAACAATTCCGCCGGCGGATAAGGATCGCAGCCGGATCATTCCAGAACCTGTTTCATTTCGGGCCGTTTCCCTCAAGGCGGCTAAGTGTCATCCTTACTTTTGTTTCACACAAGATAATGAGATGGTTAACACCGCTCCTGATACTGCTGTTTTTCATGACAACGGTCATTCTTTCAGCCCGCTCTGATTTCTATTTTTACCTGACAGCATTTCAGCTGATTTTCATAATTTTGCCAGCGCTTGACCTGGTGCTGTACAGGAAGGAAATAAAGACCGGTTATTTGCGGTATGTCACCCATTTCCTGCTTATGAATGCAGCACTGGCAGCAGGGTTTGTGAAGGCAATCAGAGGAGTTGAAAACGGAATATGGGAACCCACCAAACGAGTGTAGAATGACGAAAGATACAAAACTGAATACAATCATTGAAGCCATCGAGGAGATCCGGGCGGGAAGGGTGGTTATTGTTGTGGACGATGAAGACAGGGAGAATGAGGGGGATTTTATCTGCGCAGCCGAACTCGTTACTCCGGAGATAGTAAACTTCATGGCAACACATGGCCGCGGACTGATATGCGTACCCCTCCCGGAAGAGAGATGTGAGGAACTTGATCTTGACATGATGGTCGGACATAATACCTCCCTCCACGAGACAGCTTTTACCGTTTCCGTTGACCTGCTGGGCCCTGACACCTCCACAGGCATCTCCGCAAAAGACAGGGCACTGACAATCAAAGCACTGGTAGACCCTGCCACCAAGCCTTACCAGCTTGGCCGCCCCGGACACATATTCCCACTGAAGGCTCGTACAAAGGGTGTACTGAGGAGAGCAGGCCACACTGAAGCAGCCGTTGACCTCTCAAGACTGGCAGGATTGCATCCCGGAGGTGCGCTGGTTGAGATAATGAATGAGGATGGTTCCATGGCACGATTGCCTGACCTTCTCAAACTGTCTGAAAAATTCGGAATTAAAATCATTTCCATAAGGGACCTGATCCGCTACAGGCTGGGTATTGAATCAATAGTTGAGATGGGTGAACAGGTCAAGCTGCCCACTGAATACGGCGACTTTGACTTTATCCCCTTCAGGCAGGTGAGCAACGGATTGGAGCATGCCGCACTTGTCAAGGGCAACTGGACAAAGGATGAACCGGTGCTGGTGAGAGTGCACTCATCATGTTTCACCGGTGATATTTTCGCATCAAAGAGGTGCGACTGCGGGCCGCAGCTCCACATGGCGATGCAGATGGTAGAGGCTGAAGGAAAGGGGGCAATCATCTATCTCAACCAGGAAGGAAGAGGCATAGGTCTTATAAACAAGATAAGAACTTACAAACTCCAGGAACAGGGGCGCGATACGGTGCAGGCCAATGTCGAGCTGGGATTCAGGGAGGATGAGCGCGACTATGGCATCGGCGCAAATATTATGAGGAGCATCGGTCTCGGGAAAGTAAGACTCATCTCAAACAACCCGGTAAAAAGGGCCGGCCTCGAGGGATATGGTATTACCATTGTCGATACCGTGCCGCTGGTGATCCCGCCAAACCCGTTCAACTCATTCTACCTCGAGACCAAAGCCACCAAGATGGGGCACAACCTCTCATGTTACAAGACGCCAATAAAGGGCGAAAATGACTGACAGCCTGCCGCGGATAGTATTCATGGGCACACCGGAGTTTGCCGTTGCAAGTCTCCGTGCCGTGCATAAAGCAGGATACAGTATCAATGCTGTGGTGACAGCCCCCGACAAACCTGCGGGAAGGGGAAGAAAGATCACGGTCAGCCCTGTCAAGAAGTATGCCCTTGAACATGGACTGAGGCTCCTCCAGCCGGAGAAGCTGCGTGACCCGGATTTCATTGCTGCATTGAAAGACCTTGATGCAGACATTTTTGTCGTGGTAGCCTTCCGCATGCTGCCTGAAACGGTATGGCGCATACCGCGACTCGGCACATTCAATCTGCATGCATCAATGTTGCCCCAGTACAGGGGAGCAGCTCCTATTAACCATGCCATCATAAACGGTGAAACCAGTACAGGTGTCACTACATTCCTGATTGACAAAGAGATCGATACAGGAATGATACTTCTGTCGCGGGAAACGGAAATTGCTCCGGATGACGACGCCGGCAGCCTGCATGACCGCCTGATGAAGATGGGGGCTGCTCTCGTTGTGGAAACAGTTGCAGGTATCAGCGACCGCAGTCTTACCCCTGTTCCTCAAAAGTTTTACACGGATGATATACTGAAACCGGCGCCAAAGATACTCCCGGCAGACACTAAAATTGACTGGAAAAAGCCTGCGGTTAAGGTACATAACCTGGTCAGGGGGCTCTCACCCCACCCCGGCGCAACAACGATGCTTCGGAAGGGTGACAATCTGATCCGCCTGAAGGTACTGGCCACAGCCATGGTGAATGATATCCCTGGACAACCTGCTGCAATTTCCATAAAGGATAAGTTACGGTTTATGGTTTACTGCGGTGACGGCACCATTGAGATTCTCTCACTGTTACCGGAGGGACGGAAGCTGATGACAGCATCCGATTTTCTTCGTGGATTTGACATTGAAGGCTGGGTGTTAACCTGACACCGGCCCGGGATCCCGATGCTGCAGACAGCCGGGCTCGGCACCGGGCCTGGCTGCAAAAAAGGTTCCTTGCTTTGCCGAAACCAGTATGGTTACTTTTATCTGATCCTCAGCTTCTGTCCGGGACGACATTCTGTTCCCTCTTCCATCAGGTTCATCTTATAGAGAGAGGAAAGCTTTACGGCATATTTTTGGGATATGATGTACATGGTCTCACCAGCGTCAACGACATGGACTGAGAGGCCCTGTGCCGCCTTCGTGCGCTTGGGCTGCAAATAAATAACCTGCCCGGGTACAAGGGACGATCCGGCAGAAAGGTCGTTGTATCTTGCTATCTCCCAGGAGAGAAGCTGATGCCTCTCAGCCAGTGATTCATAGGTATCTCCCTCTTCAACAATGATATATTCCACGTTGTTGTTCTCCAGTGCCTTTCTTCCGGTGCTCAGGCTTATCACCTTTATCGGCTCTTCAGCCTCCGGTACTGCAGAAGTTATGGCAGTAACAGGTTGAGATTGTGTTGCCTTTGCGTCTTTATCCGGAATTGTCTGAATTGCGGTTGCTGATATATCCCGCGATGACTGTGCTGGTTTTGCCTGGGCTTTCGGGGTTGAACTTCCGCCGGTCACCGGAACCGATCCGGCGCCAGCCTGACGCACACCTGCAGCAACTGCTTCTCCTGTGTCATAAGCCCATAACCGGTACTCTTCGATCTTGCGGATAAGAAGCTCGGGATATTTTGGATCGGTAGCGTACCCAGCCTTCTTCAGACCATGCGCCCAGCCCTTGTAATCCGTAGAACTCAGCCTGAAAAGATCCCTGTATCGCGACCCGTTGACAAGAAATTCCGAGTGGTCAATATATGACTCCTCAGCTGAATTGTATACCCTGAAACATTCTCCCCGGCGGTTATCATCATGATATATCTTCCTTCCGGTCCAATTGCTGTGACACTTGATGCCAAAATGGTTATTACCCTGGGTGGCAAGCCTGCTGCGCCCGTAGTTCGACTCCAGCATCCCCTGTGCCAGGGTGATGCTGGCCGGGATGCCGGTCCTCTTCATCTCACTGACAGCCAGTGAACTGTATTTTCTGAGATAATCAACGGCGTAATCCCTGGCAGGTCCGGTCGGCTCGGTGTTGCGTGCCGCCCTCCTTGATGAACTGCATGAGGCAAGCAAAAAAACAAAAAAAATAAGAGTATATATCGCGATATTTTTCATCCGTAGGGTTTTGACAAAAATATAAAAATGTCGGCACCCCCGACAAATCGTGCGTCCGGAGGTAAAAATATTATTACTTTTATGGCTCTGTAAGTCACGGTTATCGCCTATGAAGAAGAGAGAAGCTATTGTCTCCTTCCTGGATTATCAAAATATAGATGAGTTGCCTGATGCCGAGAAGGTACTTGTCAGAGAGGCTCTGAAGGCAGCATCAGGAGCATATGCTCCATATTCTCACTTTATGGTAGGAGCTGCAATTCTGCTTGATGACGGTACCATTGTAAAAGGTGCCAATGTGGAGAACGCAGCCTTCCCGTCCGGGAGCTGTGCGGAGAAGACAGCCCTCTCATACATGGTTGCCAATTACGGTGACAGGAAGGCTGTGGCAATTGCAATCGCAGCCCTCAGAGACGGTCAGCTTACACCGGATCCGGTTCCTCCTTGCGGAAACTGCCGGCAGATGCTTATTGAAGAGGAACAGAGGATCGGAAGGCCGATAAAGGTGATCCTTGCCGGGAGCTCAGCCATCTATGTGCTGGAAACCAGCCAGGCACTGATGCCGCTCAGCTTCACAGGCAGAAACCTCAGATAGATATTTACAATTCGCGATCTCAAATCCAACATTCCATGGTGCTGTCGTTTCATTGCTTTAGTCTCCGACAACCAGCTGGAAACCGCTGCCGTGGATGTTCTTCAGAACGATCTGCGGGTCCTCACTCAGGTATTTCCTTAGTTTGGTGACATATACATCCATGCTGCGGGCGGTGAAGTAATCATCGGCACCCCAGATCTTCTTCAGCGCCGCCTCACGGCTCACCAGTGCATTGGGCGACAGGGCAAGCATCTCCAGCAACTGTCCTTCTTTTGGCGAGAGCTGCCTCTCCCGGTCACCAAAAGCCAGAGTCCGCAACCGGGAATTGAAAATGTATTTACCAATCTCATATATGTCACGGGTACCGTCCTGTATGTCACGCCTCGAAATAATGGCCTTAATCTTGCACAGCAGGATGTCGGTGTCGAATGGCTTGGTAATATAATCATCGGCACCCACTCCGTACCCCTTCAGCAGATCTTCCTTCAGTTTCTTGGCAGTAAGAAAAATAATGGGTATCACTGAATTCATGACCCTAATTTCCGAGGCAATGGTAAAACCATCAACATGAGGCAGCATCACATCAAGAATACAGAGGTCATAAACACCCCTCCGGAATGTCTCAACAGCAATCTTCCCGTCATCAACCAGGTCAACATCGAAATCGTTGATCTCAAGATATGACTTGAGAACTGATCCGAAGCTCATGTCATCCTCTACAAGGAATATCCTCGCACTTTTCCTGCTCATGCCCTTGATTCGTTCCTGAATGGTAAAAATACTGTAAAAACACTTCCCCTGCCCTGCTCACTTTCCACTGTCACATTTCCGCCATGAGCGTCGGTAATTGCCTTGACATAGTTAAGTCCCAGCCCGAATCCCTTAACGTTGTGAACATTACCAGTTGACTCCCGGTAAAAGCGTTCAAACACCCGGTGCTGCACCGCTTTGCTCATTCCTATTCCCCTGTCTTCCACCGAGATGAATATGCCGCTGTCATTGCTTTTTGTCCTCACTGTTATTTCAGGTGAACTGTCTGAATACTTGTTGGCATTGTCAAGAAGGTTATGGACGAGGTTGCGAAGGTGTTCGGCATCTCCCGTTACCATGCTGTTCTCCGCCTCCAGGTGACGGTGTATCACCCCGCCCCTGTCAGTGACCTGGATCTCAATGGTATCAACAGCCTGTCTGATAACATCATGCATGTCAGTGGTATCGAAGGCAAAATCCATCTCATGCTTGTCAAGGGTGGCTATCTGCAGGATCGTCTCCACCTGCCTGTTCATGCGTGAATTCTCCTTTTTGATCATGCTTACGAAATGCCGTACCTTGTCTTCATCTGAAATAACCCGACTGTTGGCAATGGTATCTGCTGCAAGCGAGATGGTGGCCAGCGGAGTCTTGAACTCATGGGTCATGTTATTGATAAAGTCAGCCTGCATCTCCGAGGTCTTTTTCTGCCTGATGATAAACCAGAGGCTCAGGGCAAAGGTTGAGAGAATGATAAGCAAAAAAAGTCCGAACCCGCCAAGCATAAGCCCCATTGTTCCAAGAACGTAGTTAGTTTTCCTGGGAAACACCACCGATAGTGTTTCTCCCCTGCGCAAAAGCCCCTGTGCAAAGAGACTGACCTTGTAGGGACTCTCAACAAAATCCTTCTTCTTAGCTTTTGAGAATACTCCGTCAATTATAGAATCGCCCCTCAGAACTGCAAATTCAAACTGTGTATCTATGCCGGAAGCAGCCAATTCTCCCTGAAGAGTATGCAGAAGCTCTTCCTTGTTGATCTCCTTGTTTTTTTCCCAGACGAACATCTCAGAAACAAGCTGGTTGCTCATCGACTGAAATTCAACGGCTTGCTGCTGTACCCACCGCAGGTATTCATCGGAACCAACCATAATGGTGTTTCCCATTTGGGCCTCTGCCTCCTCCCGGGTTACCTTCATCGTCACCGGCGGATCGTCATTGGAAGACACAATAATCTCAACCGAATCGCTTTCAGAGCTGGCCCTGCTCTGGATACTGTAGCTCTCGGTCCTTAACTCCGGGGAGGCCGAACGCTGAAGAGCCCGGGGAAGTGCTGAATAACCTCTTATGAACATTTCGTTCAGGAAACTCATCCTACGGTTTGTCTCCATCGAATGGGCCGTGTTGCGCAGGCTGTTTATCACAAAAAAATCAAACTGTTCACTCTGCGCCCTGACAGAGTTGCTGATCCAGGTCACCTGAACCCAAATAATCGCAATTATGGATACAACCATAAGAACAATGAGCCCGGTGAATTTCTTCCTGTTCATGGCGCAAAATTATACATATAAATAAAGTTGAAATCCGTTTTAACTTTTTGTTAACCAGATTTAACCTCACTTTAACCCCCGCCCGGGTTTTATAGGCTATTTTTGCATTGTCAGACAAATGATAAACCAGCAATGGGAAGGACAATCATAACAACTGCGGCCATCATGGCAGCATTTCTTGCCGGAACGGCTGCACTGCAGGCTCAGGAGGTACAGAAAGTGGAAAAGAAAATGGTGATTGTCACCGTCGAAGACGACGGGGTAACAAAAAAGGACACCACCATCATAACAACTGATACCCTGGTTTTTGATGAAGGCGACCTGGTGATAAGGACCAGGGAAGGCAACAGGATAATACGAAGGCCGGGAGAGAGAAGCAGGATGGTTTGGGTTGGTGAAGAGGGAGATTTCCCGCCTCATTTGTCTGAACCGGGAATGATGCCGGTAAGAGTAATACAGCATAGTTTTCCGGAAAAAGATGGAGTAAGCTACAACATTTCGGTCGACGGAGTTGTTGTAAATATAAGAGCCCCCAGGGAAAAGGCAAAGGAGGCAGACAAGATCCTCGATGAGGTAAAAAAGATACTGATGATCAAGTAAGGGTGGCACCCTTTTACGGTCCCGCCGGGGACAGTGGATCATCAGTTGGTTGATTCAGGTTAGTTTTGGGTTAGGTTGAGAAGAGGCACGGCAGAGGTGCCTCTTCTTCTTTTATGGTACTTCAGGCCCTTAGAAATCCTGATAGGTTTCGGCCAGAGCAAGGGGATGGGAACACCCTCTGAATAATTTCCGCAGACCCGGTTCAGACGTTTGCAAAAAGCTTCCAGATCCGGTCAGCAGGGAGAGGTGCCTCAGCTTTTATCTCCTCTTTCCTGACAGGATGAATAAATGAAACCCTCCTGGAATGGAGCGAAATGCCACCACCTTCATTTGATCGCTTTGCGCCGTATTTGAGGTCTCCCTTTATCGGGCAGCCAGCTGCAGCCAGCTGGGCCCTGATCTGGTGATGCCTGCCGGTCTGAAGATCGACCTCCAGCAGATAATACCTCTCGGATCGCGACAGGATCCGGTATGAGAGCTCAGCCAGCTTTGAACCCTTTACCTCGGTGCCATAGACATACGACTTGTTCTGCTTCTCATTCTTCTTCAGCCAGTTGCTGAGGGTACCCTCCTCGGCAGGAGGTCGGTCGGTTACAATAGCCCAGTAGGTCTTTTTCACTTCGCGGGTCCTGAAAAGTTCGCTTAAACGGGTGAGGGCTTTGGAGGTACGGGCATAGACCACGCACCCGCTTACAGGCCTGTCAAGCCTGTGCACAACGCCCAGGAAGACATCTCCCGGTTTATTGTACTTCTCCTTGATGTAAGACCTGACGATATCATCCAATGGTTCATCCCCGGTGCCGTCACCCTGCACCAGGTCAGAAGAACGCTTGCTGACAATGATTATATGATTGTCTTCGTAAAGAATTTCCGGATATTCCCTCTGCATCACTTTTTTCTGTTATCTCATTCTCCCCCAGACCTTCAGACCCCCAGACCTTCAGCCCCTCTGACCTTCTGACCTAATACTGCTCCTTCTCGTTA
>CAYYEH010000014.1:41894-46736 GCA_964470815.1 uncultured Rikenella sp. | reverse complement strand
AAGTTTCATAAAATTTCCGCTAAGTTATTAAATGGATAACCTGCGATATTTCCTCGGGGCAAAAGATATCAACATGCAAAATGAGCCTGATAATATCTGGTTTTCAATCTCATAACCTGTCTGAATCTGAGTTATTCACAGCTCTTTTCATGGTCATGAAAATGAAGCCCTTAATTTGAGGCGCAAACATAAATCAAATTCTTATATATGGATATTTTTCAGCCATAATTTTCAGATTATTTTCTATCATCCGGTCACGCTGGGCTGCACATAACTGGGTACGTCCTGCATCTTCCGGTGTATTCATCACATAATCAATTAGTTTATTCATTGTAGTAGTTGCCACGTGCATCCTTGTATCCGAGCTTGCATAATAAACAAAGACCGTGCCGTCATCATCCGCAATCCAGCCGTTACTGAACACAACATTTGAGACATCTCCGATTCTCTCTTCGCCAAGGGGTTCAATAAAGTGTCCGGATGGTCTCCTGGTCACTTTCCATGGTTCTTCAAGGGAGGTCATGAAGAGGTAGAGGGTATAGCGCAAACCGGCTGCTGTTCTTCTTACGCCGTGGGCCAGGTGTATCCATCCATATTCCGTTTTCAGCGGGGCTGGTCCCTGGCCGTTCTTTACCTCTTTAACCGTGTGGTACTGACGCGGATCCACAAGTTTTTCCTCCCCGAGTACCGCATGTTGCATGTTATCGCAGAATCCCGCCGAGATGCCGCTGTCGCCCGTCTCAATGAATCCTGCCTGCGGCCGGGTATAGATCATGTATTTCCCGTTGACCAATTCAGGGTGAAGGACGCAGTTTCTCTGCTGGGCGGCAGATGATTTCAGGTCATCAAGTCTCTCCCAGTTGTCAAGATCCTTTGTCCTGGCAATGCCGCAGCTGGCCAGCGCTGCAGATGAATCGTCAGGCTTGCTTTTGTCTTTTCGCTCTGCGCAGAAGAGGCCATAAATCCAGCCGTCTTCATGCATGGTGAGGCGGATGTCATAGACATTCATCTCCGGGTCATCGGTAACCGGCATCATGATGGGCCGGTTGCGGAAACGCCATTGGTCAATGCCGTTCGGACTCTCGGCAATGGCAAAGAATGATTTGACGTCAAACCCTTCCGTTCGGAGAGCCAGACAGTATTTTCCGCCATGTTTGATGGCGCCGGCATTGAACGTGGTGTTGATGCCGAGGCGGGTCATGAGGTTCGGATTCGTCCGGTAATCAAGGTCATATCTCCAGAACACGGGCGTATGGTCACGGGTGATGATGGGATAAAGGTACCTGTCAAAGATGCCGTTGCCACCTTCCTTTTTCTGGTTGGGCCTGGTGATGAGCTTTTCATGTTCATCAAACAGCCTTTTTACTCCGTTGTCGAATTCCTTTTCTGTCATGATCCCGCTTTTTGGTCGGGGACAAATATAACGGATAACGCAAATGATAGTGCATGATTGCCTTAACTGCCTCCTGTTATGCAAACTTTTGTAAATTGCATACAGAAAATAGAAAGCCAATATTATGAAACAAGCCGTTATGATAATTATGGCAGGCCTTGCGCTGGTTGTCTCTTCCTGTGGCAGCGGGCCTTCTCCGGACAACTATATGGTCGTCGCCTATGTAGCCGGATTCAGGAACTATGATTTCTCAAAAATTGAAGCTTCTAAGCTGACACATATTAATTACGCCTTTGCAAACATAATAGACGGCGAGGTAATGTTCGGCAGTGAAACGATCGATGACACTGAGATGAATGCTGAGGATATCCGGTCTTTGTCAGCCCTGAAAAAGGTCAACCCGGATCTGAAGATCCTGGTTTCTGTTGGCGGATGGGGTTGGTCTGGCAATTTCTCGGATGCAGCGCTGACTGATTCATCCCGTAACCGTTTTGGTGTCAGCGTCGCCCGATTCGTCAGGGATTATTCCCTTGACGGTATTGACATCGACTGGGAATATCCTAATCATCCGGGTGCAGGAAACACATACAGGCCTGAGGATGTGCGCAACTTCACCCTGCTGCTGGAGTGTGTGAGGAAACACATTGACTCCCTGGCCCTGGCCGAGGGGAGAAAGGAAAAGTACCTGCTGACGATAGCCACGGGTGCCAGCGAGCATTACGCGGCCAACACTGAACTCGGGCCGCTTTCGCAATACCTCGATTTTATCAACATAATGACATATGACTTCCATCACGGGGCGAGTACCCAGACCGGGCATCACGCAAATCTGTGGCTCTCCTCGTTTGATGCGCCTGACGGAGATGCCACTGACAGGTCGGTGGAACTGCATCTTAAAGCCGGAGTGCCACCTGAAAAACTGAATATAGGGATTCCTTTTTACGGAAGGGTATGGAGAGGGGTCGAGCCTGTCAACAACGGGTTGTACCGGGAGGCATCTACCACTGGCGCCGGCATGCCTTACGCGGAAGTCCTCAAAGCCCTTTCTGATCCCGCCTTCACGAGATATTATGACTCTTCTGCGGCCTCACCGTTCCTCTGGAATGCGGAAGACTCGGTATTCATCTCCTACGAAGATGAAGGGTCAATTATTGCCAGGATGGAATATCTCAGGTCAAAGGGTCTGGGAGGGGTGATGTTCTGGGAGTATACCGAGGATGTTGACGGCATGCTGCTTGATGCCATTATTGAAGGCCTGAAGGTAAGGTGATCAGATAAAGAAGAAAGCCACGCCGGCTACGCTGATTAACGCACCGGCAATTTCAACCAGGGTAATTTTTTCTCGGTACAGCCAAGCAGAGGGTGCCAGTATCAGTACAGGCACAATCGCCATGATTGTTGAAGCTATCCCGGCCTGAGTGTGTTTGACTGAAAGCAGGGAAAAGGAGATTCCAAGAAATGGGCCAAAGAAAGCACCTATCAACAGTGCCTTCATCGCGGGCGGATTCTTCAGTGCCGCCGCCACATTTCCCCATCTGCGCAGCAGTGTTATGATAAGCACAAAACCGGCCACCCCGGCTATGATTCTTATCTGTGTTGAAGCAAATGCATCATATCCCTCCATCCCGTACTTGCTGAGTACGATCCCGAGCCCCTGCCCAAGGGCTCCGAGGAAGGCAAACAGTAGCCCTGACGGAGAGATCTTTATTGAGAGCCGTTCACCTTTCACAGGCCTGTTGAATATTGCCAGGCTGATTCCGAAGATTACTACGATCATCCCGGTCATCTGCATCAGATTCAACGATTCTCCCAGTATGAAATAGCCGAAGATTGCAGCAAGGGGCGGGGCCAGGGTCATTATAAGCATGGCAAAACGGGAGCCTATCATCGGGTATGCCCGAAACAGGAAATAATCGCCCAGCACCAGTCCCACCAGGCCTGATAACCCCAGCCACAGCCAGTTATGGGTACTGGCATCAACAGGAATGAAATGACCCCGGGATATCAGGGTGTAAAAACCAATAAAGAAGAAAGCCAGGCTCAGCCTGAGAATGTTTACGGTGAGTGAACCGACCTTACGGCTGGCCGACTCGAAGGCCAGGGCTGTAATGGTCCAGAAGATTGCCACCAGCAAAGCGGCGAACTCCCCGGTATGAGAAGAAATATAATTCATCAGCGGAATGATATCAGCGCACAAAAATAGATATTCGCCCGGACCCGGGTTAACATTTAATCAGGTTTAACTTAAAATTTTTCTCCGGCCCTGACGATGAATTAAAAATGCCTATTTTTGACTGAACCTAAAATGACGGAATATGGACGCAAAGGCTAAAGCCATCGTATCTCACATTTTTCTGATTGGCTGGATCATTGCCCTGGTTGTCAATTCAACCAGGAAGGAGGAGCTTGCAAGCTACTACATAAGGCAGAACCTTGGACTCATCATCGTATGGCTGGGGCTTACGATTCTGAGAGTCCTTCCGATTGTCGGACCGGTAATATGGGCTGTCGGTGGCATAATTCTCTTCATCGGATGGCTGATGAGTCTCATCTGGTCAATTCAGGGAGAAATGAGGCCTGTACCATGGCTTGGTGAGAGATTCCAGGTCTGGTTCAGGGGTTTCTGACAGGATGACAAGGACCTTCTTCCTTAACGTTGTAACCGCCATCCTTTTGCTGACAGCCTGTAACAGGAATCAGCACGGGCAACCCAATATCATACTGATTGTGGCTGATGACCTGGGCTACGGTGATACCGGGCCCTATGGTCAGACCCTGATTGAGACACCCAATGTTGACAGGCTTGCCGCCGGCGGACTCAGGTTCACCAGACACTATGCCGGTTCACCGGTTTGTGCCCCCTCCCGGTGTGTGTTGCTTACCGGCATGCATACCGGACATACCCAGGTGCGGGGCAATGATGAGTGGGCTGACAGGGGCGATGTATGGAACTACCGGGCAATGATAGCTGACTCCACACTTGAGGGCCAGAAACCGCTGGCAGACTCAACGGTGACTGTCGCCTCGTTGCTGAAGCAAAAAGGATATTTGACGGGCATTATCGGCAAATGGGGCCTGGGGGCACCTCACACGGGAGGTATACCCAACAGGCAGGGGTTTGATTTCTTCTATGGTTATAACTGCCAGAGAATGGCACATACGTATTACCCTGCTCATCTCTGGCGCAACGGGAGACGTGAGTGGCTGCGGAATGATACTCTGGCGCCTCACACGGGATTTGACCCCGGGGCTGACCCCTATGATCCTGCATCATATGCAAAATTCACACTTGCAGATTATTCTCCTGACCTGATGTTCCGTGAGATACTCTCATTCATTGATTCCAGGGGCGAAAAACCATTCTTCCTAATCTGGGCTACCCCGATACCCCACCTGCCGCTGCAGGCACCTGCCCGATGGGTTGAAAGGTATAATGAAAAATTCGGCGA